>JBDSJV010000248.1:0-5076 GCA_039917225.1 Candidatus Limnocylindrales bacterium | reverse complement strand
CGGGTGTCGATTTCCGGCTCGAGCCGGCCGTGCCGGCGGATCGGGTCGAGGCCGGGCAGATCCTGTACGGCCATTCGACGGCGGTCCAGAGCCGGCTCGATGAGGCGTCATCGGCGGCGCTGACGGTGATCCTGGTCGCATCGGGTGCCAACGTCGATCTGGTACGGCGAGCGGTCGCGGGCCTCGCGCACCATCACGCTGCGGACCTGCAGATCGTGGTCGTGGTCGAGGATCCGGCACCCGACCTGTGGGCGTCGCTCGCGTCCCTCACGCCCGGGATTGAACTCATCGGCACCTCGGCCCGGCTGGGGGTCGCAGCGCTGCTGAACTGCGGATTGCGTCGCGCGACCGGGGCCGTCGTGGCCTTCATGGACCCCACCTTGCTGGTGCACGGCGACATCGCAGCGCCGGTGCTTGCCGCGCTTGGTGATCCTGGCGTCGCCGTCGTCGGTTGGTCCGGCGCGCGATCGGAGGACTTCCGGGGCTTCGATCCACTCGGTGACGAGTCAGACGCCACCGTCATCGAGGGTTCGCTATTGGCGTTTCGTCGCGAAGATGGCCGCAGTCTCGGTCCACTCGACGAGGATTTCAGCGACCCATTCCTCCTGGACGCCTGGTGGAGCCTGGTCCTTCGCGACGGAGACCCGGATCAACCCGTTCGCCGGGCGGTGGTGATCCGCGACCTGCCTCTTCATCAGGACGACGGGGGACTCGCTCCAGAGTCGGGGTCCACGGATCGGCGGGCGCGGAAGCGGAATCAGTATCGGCTGCTGGATTGGTTTCGCGGGCGGACTGACCTGGCGGCACCCTCGCCGGCGGGGCCTGAGCCCCAGCTCTCCGGTGAGCCAGGAAGCAGCCGACCGCGCCCCTAACGAAGGCTTGGCCGACTCGTTACCAGCGCCAAGAGGTCTCGCGTCGTGTCACCGTTCCCCCGGCGGTGTGATGCGGGACCTCTCATGACGCCCGGGCCGCGCAAACGCCGAGGTCGGCCTCGTTCGGACGCCCGCCTATACTCCCGGCATGCGTCGGTTCATCTGGGTCGCATCCCTCCTGTTCGGGTTCTCCGGGAACCGCTATGCGTGGACCGTCCGTTTGCCGACTCCTGTGCCCGTGGTGCAGCCGGTCGAAATGCTGGATGCGGATGGCACGCGCCGGGGTCCGGCATGGTGGCAATCCTGACGCGACGCGGCCTGCGTTCTCGGTGGCGATCACTGGCTGGCCTCGTTGCCCTGGCGCTCGTCCTGGGGCTGGCCCTCGGTGGTGGACCGCTCGGCGCCGTGGCATCCGCTGCCAGCAGGGACCAGGTCACGATCGGCGGCAGCCTTCCGACTACGTTCGATCCAGGCCTCGGAAGCGACATCGGATCGGCATCGGCGACCGCACAGCTGTTCGAGTCGCTGACGGCCTTTGACCTGAGCCTGACCCTCCGGCCGGCTCTCGCACGGTCCTGGGATATCTCCGACGATGGCCGGCGGATTGTCTTTCACCTTCGGTCGGGCCTGACCTTCTCGGACGGAACTCCACTGACCGGCGCGGACGTCGTCGGCAGCTGGCTTCGGATCATCGATCCCGACCGGCCGTCGCAGCTCGCATCCCTGTTGCTCGATGTTCGCGGTGCCCGCGACTACCTCGCAGGGCGAAATCGCAACCCAGGTGATGTTGGACTCGTTGCCAGTGGCGGCGACGTGACCGTGGATCTGGATCGGCCGGGGGCGGACTTTCCGGCGATCATCTCAAGTCCAACGTTTGGAATCGTTCCGGCGACCGTATGGCGGGGCGGTGCCAGCGTCGATCGGGACGGAGTTGCGAGCAGCGGCGCGTACACGCTTGGTCCAATCACCGAATCGGACTTCACGCTCGTCGCGAACCCTCGCTACTGGGCTGGTTCGCCAGCGATCGGGACCGTTCGGGTCCTCACCACACTCAATGGTCGCAGCCCGGTCTCGGCGTTCGAGTCTGGCGATCTGGACTACACCGAGATCAACTCGTTTGACGCGGCCTGGATCCGCTATGACCAGGTCCTGGGACCCCAGCTGCGGAGCGTCCCGGAACTGTCCCTAAGCTATCTCGGCTTCACCACGAATCGTCCGCCATTCGACGATGTCCGTGTCAGACAGGCGGTGGCGGCGGCGGTTGACTGGGAGCGCGTGACTGCGCTGGCATCGAGTAACGGCACGGTGACGGCGACCAGCATGGTTCCTCCTGGTATCGCCGAAGGCGGCACCCGGAACTGGCTGCCCGCCCACGATCCGGACCGGGCACGGCGCCTGCTGAGCGAGGCGGGGTTCCCGGGCGGTAGCGGCTTCCCGATCCTGACGTTTGCGCCGACCGGTAGCCCAGGAGAAGCGATCGCGGCGGATCTGAAGCGCGAACTCGGCCTGACGATCCGGCTCGAGGACCTGACGGACCACTTCGGGCGTCTCCAGGCGGACCCACCCGAGATGTGGACGCTGGGCTGGATCGCCGACTACCCGGGCGCCAACGATTTCCTGGGGGTGCTCCTGGGAACCGGCAGCACGAACAACTACGGCCGCTGGTCGTCGGTGTCGTTCGATGCGGCGATCGACGATGCGCTGGCGACACGCGATCCGGCAGCGGCGCTCGCGGCGTACGAGAGGGCCCTGACAATCGTCCGGGATGAGGCGCCGGTCATCCCGCTGTCCCGGGGCGACAGCTGGGCACTGTCCCGGAACGGCCTGCTCGGGGCGGATGAGAGTGGTCTCGGGATCCTGCGCCTGGCTGGACTGGCCTGGCAGTGAGGACCGCCCGAAAACGACTCGGGGCGCTGACGCTCGGCGTTGTTGTGCTCGTCGCCGGGCTCGGGCCGGGCGCGACGGGTGCGTTGGCTGCCGGTCCGTCCGTGACCGTGCCGACGGCGACCGTGACCTTCCTCGACTCGATCTCCTTCAGCGGCACCGCGACCCTGACGCCGGATGTCACCCGGGTGGAAATCGTTCTCGATCTCGAAGGATCGACGCGATCGGTCGTTGCCGCCGTGGCCACCCGCGCGGTTAACGGCGCTGCCCCGCTCTCGTACATCTTCGAGACGCCATCCGGAACCCTGGTGCCGAACACCGACGTGACGGCCCGGTTCCGGCTCGTGCTTCAGGATGGCTCGACGGTGACGGGTTCACCCCTGACGGTTCACTACGACGACACCCGGTTCGAGTGGCGGACGCTGCAGGGCGAATTCGTCACGGTTCACTGGATCGATGGCGGGACCTCGTTTGGGAAGCGCGCAGCCAGGATCGCCGATGACGCGGTCCGCGCTGTCAGCACGCTGCTCGGCGTGACCGAGCGTGACCCCATCGACTTCTACGTCTACGGGGACAGGACGGCCTTCTATGACGTGATCGGGCCTGCCGCTCGCGAGAACGTAGGGGGAACGGCGCACCTGGAGATCCGGACGCTGTTCGCGAACATCGACCCATCGGCCGTAAACAGCGCGTGGGTGGGAAGCGTCATACCCCACGAGCTGACCCACCTCGTCTTCGATACGGCCGTCGACAACCCATACCACTACCCACCCCGCTGGCTCAACGAGGGGATCGCCAACTACCTCTCGGACGGATACGGGGCTGGCGATCGCTCGGCGGTCAAGGGGGCGGCCGCCGCCGGCTCGATCATGCCGCTCCAAGCCCTGGAGGATCAGTTCCCGACATCCCACGAGCGATTCTCCCTGGCCTATTCCGAGAGTGTCTCGGCGGTCTGGTACCTCGTGGACCGCTACGGTCCTGATGCCATGGTCCGTCTGGTTCGTTCCTACGCCGGCGGTGTCTCCGACGACGAGGCATTCGTCGCAGCCCTGGGCCTCGACGTGGCCGGGTTCGAGGCCGCCTGGCTGGAGACGATCGGGGCAGCTGTTCCCCAGCCCTATGGACCGCAGGCGGCGCCGGCCGGTCCGCTGCCGTCCGACTGGGCAGGCGCTCCAGCCAGGCCGGGCCTCGTGGCCAATGCACCAACGCCCGCGGCCCCAACTCCGTCCGGGCTCCTTCCGAGTGGGGACGCGACCGTCCTGCCCGATCTGACGATGCTCGCCCTCGTGCTCGCCATCGCGATCGCCGCGATATCGCTGCTTGCCCGTCGAGGCCGGGGTCGTGAGACGGATCTCCTGTCCATGGATGCTGGAGCCGCCGTAGAATCCTTCCCCAGCGCCGACGCTGATGATTCCGCCCCAGACGAGGGTGGCGACGAGGACGCGGAAGACCAGTGAGCACCGTGATGGATCGTTTGCGCTCGATCCCGAGCTGGCAGATCACGCTCTCGGTCGCGCTGCTCGTGCTCGGGTTCCTGATCGCCGCCCAGATCAGTGCCGAAGGACCTCGGATCCGGTACACGACGCAGGAACGCACGCCGCTCGTCGAGACGGTCCTCGGGCTCCAGAAGCAGCAGGACGCGCTCAAGGCTCAGATCCTCGATGTCAGGGGGCAGCTCGGTGTGGCGGAGGGCCAGCTGCCAGCGTCGGCCGCCCAGGAGAAGCAGATGAACGCTGAGCTCGAGAAGGCGCGCATCGCGGCGGGGCTCGTCCAGTTGAGTGGATCGGGGCTGGTCTTTCGGCTCGAGGACGCCGACGTCGGCGTGAGCGCCCCAGCCGCGGATGGCCTCGTGACCGCCCGCGACGTCCGGATCCTGGTGCAGGAACTCTGGCTGGCCGGCGCCGAGGCGATCTCGGTCAACAGCGAACGAGTGGTGGCCCCGACCGCGATCCTCGACATCGGGAACTCGATCCTCGTGAACAGCGCCTATCTCGCTCCGCCCTATGAGATCCGGGCTATCGGGTCCAGGGATCTGTACGGCACCCTCAGCTCGGCGGCCTCGTTCATCGAGTTCGTCCAGGATCGGGTCAGCCCGGCAGGTCTGCGCCTGTCCTTCGCTGAGCTCGACGAGGTCACCATCCCGGCGTATGCGGGTAGCGTGACGGTTCGGTTCATGCGCGCCACCGACCCGTCGGTGCCCTGAATGCTGACGGGCTCGCGCCAGCGTGTCGCCGTCGCGTCCGTCTCGCTGCTCCTCGGCGTCCTCGTCGTGGCCCAACTGCAAGGGCAGGTCGTCAACGGGGGATTGGCGGCCCAGTCC
>JBDSJV010000247.1:0-4448 GCA_039917225.1 Candidatus Limnocylindrales bacterium | reverse complement strand
CGTCCGATTCCAGCCCGCTCTCGACGATCGTCGCCTGGAAATCGTTTCGGCCCGGCTCCAGGGTCACCGGAACGACCATCCTGATGGTGGTGCCCATCGGGAGGAGAGCAACCTGCGCTCGCGTCCCGCCCTCCGGCGTCAGGTAGACGCGGAGTCGCGCCGTCGTCCTGCCGACTTCGCCGGACGGCACCGTGATCTGGAGATCAACCGAGGTCTGATTCGTGTACGGCTCACTCGGTGGTGTGATCAATGGGGCACCGGCGACGATCAGTTCCGTCGCTGATGGCGCCGGCGTCGAGGTGATCTTGTCCACGAAGCCGAACATGCTGTTGCCGAGCGCCCCGACGAGCTTCCCGACCCCACCGCTGGCGGTCATGAAGACCGCGACGCCCAGAGCTGCCAGTGCGACCACCAGGATGGCCTTCGCCGGGAACGACAGGCCACGACGCCGCTTGCTGAGGCCCTTGGGTCGCTTGAGCCGGTAGGCATCGGGAGCCGGTCTGCGCACCTTCTGGGGTGCGGGGCGACCCGAACTGGGTGGGCGGGGCCGAACGTGGGAGCTTTTACCGCGGCGGGTCGGCATCGGGGCGTATGGTCGCACGGATCGTGGCTTCGCCGGCGAGTCCGATGCGGTGCGGTGTACGCTGATGCCTTCCGGGGTGCTTGACCCGGTTCGCGCGGATGCAGGAGGGATGCGCTTGGACGACCGCGATTCGCGGCCGGATCGCACAGCGACCGAGGGACCCCGCTTCGGCCGCCCGGCTCCGCGCCCGACGCGGCGTTCTGACGGTCGCCCGGCGTTTGGCCTGGGACCGATTGCCCGCGTCCCGACGATGGCAGCGCTGAACGGCTCCGGAACGGCGGTTGGTCCCGGGCGGGTCGGTGAGTCGACGATGGACGTGGCGGGGCTGCACCCAGGCGCCGAGCTCGCCCGGGCCAGGGCCTTCGGGCTGCCGAACCTCCGGCGCAACGTGTGCCCCCACTTCTACATGACCGGCGTCCGGGGTGCGATCCCGATCCATGCGCCGCACCTGCTCAAGGGGCTGGTCCGCCAGGATTCGACCACCTCGCGCTGCCAGCTCCGTGGCGGGGTCCACATGGAGCAGAGCTACGTCAACGACGTCTGCCTCTCCCCGCGTTTCAACCAGTGCGTCTTCTACGAGGAAGACCTGTCGGCCCATTGAACGCCGATGGCGCGGCCTACCGAGCCGCCATCGCGGCCCTCGAGGCTCGCGGACGCTTTGGCATCCGACTCGGCCTTGGACGGACTCGGGCCCTGCTGCGCGAGCTCGGCGACCCACAGCTTGCGTTCCGCGGCGCGCTGGTCGCCGGCACGAATGGCAAGGGCAGCGTCATTGCCCTGGCCGGCAGCGCGCTTCGAAGTGCCGGGTTCCGGGTCGGCGAGACGCCAAAGCCGCACCTGGTCTCGTACCGCGAGCGCCTGGTCATCAATGGGCGGCCCGTCGATCCGGACACGTTCGGCCGACTGGTCAGCGAGGTCCTCCCGGTCGCCGACCGGGTAGCCCGTCGCTACGGCGAGCCGACTGAGTTCGAGCTCCTGACGGCGATCATCTTTCGCTGGTTCGCGGAGTCGAACGTGGAGGTCGCGCTGGTCGAGGTGGGCCTCGGCGGGCGCCTCGATGCGACCCACGTCTGGGACGGCGGCGTCGCCGTCGTCACGAACGTGACCCTGGATCACATGGATCGGTTGGGGACCACGATCCCGCTTATCGCCCGCGAGAAGGCGGCGATCATCGAGCGCGGCGACCTCGCCGTGACCGGCACGAGTGGCGACGCCCTGGCGGTCGTGCGGCGCCGCGCCCGCCGCCTCGGGGTTCCACTGCGCGAGGTGGATCCGGCGCCGGTCCTGGCCTCGGGACGGGAGGGGATCGACGTTGAGTTGCCGCGGCTCGGGACCACCCGCGTTGGCCTGCTCGGCCGCCACCAGGCTGCCAACGTTGCCGTCGCCGATGCGCTCCTCGACGCGCTGGCAGAGGCGGGTATCGCCGACGTCAGCGACGCTGCGCGGCGACAGGGCTACGAGACCGCCCGCTGGCCGGGCCGCCTTGAGCTGCTGCAGGTGAACGGCCGCGACGTCCTCCTCGACGGCGCCCACAATCCGGCCGGCGCGACGGCGCTCGCGGCGGCCCTCGATGATCTGCGGCCGGTCCTGTCCGGTGGCGACGTCAATCAGCCCGCGCCGCTGACGCTGGTCGTCGCATCGATGCAGGACAAGGACGTGGGCGGCGTGGTGGCCGCGCTCGCCGGCTCCGTGGCCCTGCGCGGTGCACGCGTGATCGCAACCGGGGTCCACAATGCTCGCGCGCTGCCGGCCGCCCAGCTCGCAGCGGAATGGCGATCGGCGCTTCCAGGCGCAAGGGTCGAAATCATCGAGGATCCTGGGGCGGCCCTCGACGCGGCCCTGGATCCCGGACAGGGCTCCAGGGCCGGCCCGGTGGTCGTTGCCGGCTCGCTGTACCTTGTCGGGGACGCGCGACGCCGGCTCGTGGATGACCCGGACCTCCGCGATCCCGAGGTGCTACCCGCATGACCCAACGATCCATGAGCGGCCTGCCCGACGGTCCCGGAACCACCACCGTCGGACCGACCTCGTTTCGCTGGGGTACCCGGACCTTCGTGATGGGGATCCTCAACGTGACGCCCGACTCGTTCTCGGGGGACGGCCTCCTCGGCGAGGGCGCTGGTCACGACGTCGTTGCGCTGGCGCGGTCGATGGCCGAGGCCGGAGCCGACGTCCTCGATCTCGGCGGCGAGTCGACGAGGCCCGGCCACAGCGCCGTGGCGACGTCCGAGGAGATCGCCCGGGTGGTGCCCGCCATTCGCGCCGTCCGCGCGGCTCTTCCGACGATGCCGATCTCGGTCGATACGACGAAGGTGGACGTGGCCGCCGCCGCGATCAAGGCCGGGGCAGACCTGATCAACGACGTCTGGGGCGTGGGCGATGACGAGGCGATGGTCCGGCTCGCCGCCGAGCGGCGGGTCCCGATCGTCCTGATGCACAACCGAGCCGAGGCGCGTTACACGAACCTGATCCCCGAGATCGTGGCGGACCTCCAGCGGGCGATCGAGCGGGCCCTGCGGGTCGGCATCGATTGGGACGACATCCTCATCGACCCGGGGTTTGGGTTCGGAAAGACCGCCGAGCACAACCTCGTGCTCCTGCGCGAGCTTCCGACGCTGGCTCTGCTGGGCCGCCCGATCCTGCTCGGCACGTCCCGCAAGTCGACCCTCGGCCGCGTCCTGGACCTGCCAGCGGACCAGCGCCTGGAGGCGACGCTCGCCACCACGGCTCTCGCCATTGCGGCCGGCGTCGATATCGTGCGGGTCCACGACGTCAGGGAGAACGTCCGCGTCGCTCGGATGGCCGATGCGGTCGTCCGGGGCACTTGGCAGGAGGGCGAGGGATGAGCACCGACCGGATCGTGCTCAGTGACATGATCTTCCGGGCACGCCACGGGGTGTTCGATCACGAGAAGGTCACGCCGCAGCGATTCGAGGTTGACGTCGAGCTGTTCCTCGATCTCCGGCCCGCGGGTCTCGAGGACGACCTCGCCCGGACGCTTGACTACGGGCTGGTCTACGAGACGGTCCGGACCATTGTCGAGTCGACGACCTTCAACTTGATCGAGGCCCTGGCCGAGGCGATCGCGCATGAACTGCTCGCCGACTTCGCGACCCTCGACGAGGTTGCCGTCCGGGTTCGCAAGCCGGAGGTCCAGCTTGGCGGTCCGCTCGCTCACGCTGCCGTAGAGATCCGGCGCCAACGGCACTAGCCGGCCGACCCCGCGCCCGCGCCCGCCCCGCGGCGCGACGGTCAGAGGTTGCCTGGTCGGGTCCCGAGTGTCACCGGCAGCGTCAGCGACTGGTTGCCGCGCAGGATCCGCAGTTCAACGACCTGGCCGGGGGAGAAGGTGGCGAGGACCAGGTCGAGCGGGTGCTCCAGGTCGATGTCCTGGGTCCCGATACCGACGATGATGTCGCCCGACCTGAGGCCGGCCTTGGCGGCCGGACCGCCGGGAACGATGGCCGCCAGGGTGCCCGACCCGTCCGCCGAATCCTTGATCAGGGCGCCGTGATCCACCGGGAGACCATCTCGCGCCTGGACCTGGACGGTGATCGCCTCGTACCGGACGCCGATGTATGGCCGCGACAGCGGCTGGCCGGCGAGCGCCTGGCGCATCATCGGTCGGGCGATGTCGATCGGAATAGCGAATCCGATGCCGTTGGAGTCGGTCGCCACCGCCGTGTTGATGCCGATGACCTCCCCGATCACGTCGAGCAGCGGCCCGCCGCTGTTGCCGGGGTTGATGGCGGCATCGGTCTGAATGAGGTTGTTGAGGCGGTCACCGTTCTGCACCGTGATCGACCGCCCGGTCGCCGAGACGATTCCCGAGGTCACCGTATTGGAATAGGTTCCCAGCGGACTG
>JBDSJV010000246.1:0-8182 GCA_039917225.1 Candidatus Limnocylindrales bacterium | reverse complement strand
GCGCCAGCGATCGCCGATCTCGGTCTCGAGGTCCTGGTGACGGACACCGTCATGACCGACGACGCGGCCCGCGCCAGGCTCGCGGGTACCGTGCTGGATGCCCTCGTCCCCAGCGCGGCTTAGCATCGCGTCATGACCAGTGGCGCGAACCTCGATCAAACCTGGGCGATCGTGCCCCTGCGTGGGCTCGAAAACGCGAAGACGCGGCTCGGCGGCGCCCTCGACGCGGAGGAGCGCCTCGAGCTCGTGACGACGATGGCCATTCGAACCCTGAGCGCCACCCGCGACGCGGCCGGACTCAGCGGCACGGTGCTGGTCACCGCGGACCCCGCGGCAGCCCGGCTCGCTGAACGGTTCGGTGCGAGGACGCTCGTCCAGCGACTGCCTGGCCTCAATGCGGCGCTGCGCGAGGCCCGAACGGTGGCACTCGCCGCGGGAGCGAGCGCCACGATGATCGTCCCGATCGACCTCCCGGCGGTAAGTGCGGAAGCCCTGGACGAGGTGCTGGCACGGGCGCGGGACGGGGCCGGTGCGCGCCCTGAGTCGGGCCCCGCCGCCGGGCCCACTCCCCCACCCGGCATCGTCGTCCTCGTGCCGGATCACCACGGAACCGGCACGAATGTCCTGATCACGTCGCCACCCGACGTGATCGACCCAGCATTCGGGGAAGGCAGTCGCCAGTCCCACCGGGTCGCGGCGCAGCGCGCCGGGGCGGTCTTCCTGGAGCTCGGTGGCCCGCTCGCCGTCGACATCGATACGAGCGACGACCTGCTGGCCTCGGGCAACGTCGGCGGAGGATCCGGTGCCGCCTGATCCGCGGCCGGTCCCGCCGGTCATGCCTGGAACCTCGCTCGTCATCTACGGACTGCTCGACGTACCGGAGGTCAGACCCGGGGATGATCTTGGTCGCCTGCTCCTGGACGCCCTCGTTGCAACGCCCAATGTGCTCCCCCTGCAGGTCGATGACGTGCTCGTGGTCACCCAGAAGGTCGTCTCAAAAGCCGAGGGCGCGATCGTGGCCCTGGATGGGATCGAGCCACGGCCCGAGGTCGTGGCCTTCGCCGAACGCTGGGATCGAGACCCGCGCCAACTCGAAGTGGTCCTCCGGGAGGCGCGCCGCGTGGTCCGGATGGCGAACGGGGTGTTGATCACGGAAACGCCACACGGCTTCATCTGCGCCAACGGGGGCGTCGATGCCAGCAACGTCGGCTCGGAGACCGGCGACATCGTCACGCTGCTGCCGGTTGACCCGGACGCATCGGCGGCGCGCATCCGGGCAGCGATCCTGGATCGCCACGGCGTCGATGTGCCGGTCATCGTGTCCGATTCCTTCGGGCGGCCGTGGCGCTGGGGCATCGTGGATGTCGCGATCGGCGTCTCCGGACTGCTCCCGATCGAGGATCTGCGCGGATCGGTCGACCGAGATGGACGCGTCATGCGATCGACGATCCGGGCCGTGGCCGACGAGCTTGCATCGGCCGCCGAGCTCGCCCTCGGCAAGACCGCTGGACGCCCCGCGGCCCTGATCCGCGGCGCAGCATTCACTCGCGGCGATGGTTCGATCCGAGACTCGCTGATGCCCGCCTCCTTCGATCTGTTCCGCTGACGCCGGCGCCGCTCGCTGCCGGCTCGCGGGCTCCCCTGTATCATTGCGCACGCAACCAACTCCGGGAGCTCCCCCTTGAAATTCGGACTCCAGATCAGCTCGTTCACGTGGCCTGGCGGGGCAGCCGAGATCGGCCCGACCCTCGCCCGCGTGGTCCGGGCCGCGGACGATGCCGGCTTCGACTCGATCTGGGTCATGGATCACTTCTTCCAGATCCGCGGGCTCGGCAAGCCAGAGGAGCCGATGCTCGAAGGGAACACGGCGCTGGGCTTCATCGCCGCCCATTCGGACCGGGCGCGCATCGGGCTGATGGTCGGCGGCATCCACTACCGACAGCCCGGGCTCTGGATCAAGGCCACGACCACGCTGGACGTCCTGTCTGGCGGTCGCGCCTGGTTCGGGATCGGGGCAGCCTGGAACCAGGAGGAATCGGCGGCACTTGGCTTCCCGTTCCCGCCGATCGCAAGGCGGTTCGAGATGCTCGAGGACACGCTCCGGATGGCGCATGCCCTGTGGTCCGGCGAGCGCGGCACCGGAGAGGACTTCCAGGGCCATCATGTCCGGGCGACGCGCCTCCTCAACTCGCCTCAGGCCCTCAGCCGCCCCCGAATCCCGATCATGATCGGCGGTGGTGGTGAGCAGAAGACTCTCCGCCTCGTGGCGAAATACGGCGACGCCTGCAACGTCTTCGGTGGCCCGGAGAAGATCCACCACAAGTACTCGGTCCTGCGACGGCACTGCGAGGAACTGGGACGGCCGTATGAGGACATCGAGCGCTCAACGCTCCAGGGCGTAAACGTAGACGCGAACGGCGCCGCCGGCGCGGAATCCCCCGCCCAGATCACGGATCGATTCGCCGAACTTGGCGACGCCGGCGCGCAGCACGTCCTTTTCGCGGTCCGCGATGTCTGGCAGACGGACAAGCTGGGCCTGCTTGGCAAAACCGTCCTGACGGATCTTCGATCGCTGTGATCGTCGGCACAGCGCAGTCCCGCTCGTCGCTGGTATACCCCCTAGGAGTATTATCCTCGTGCTAGGATTGACCAAATGACCGACCCCACCACCCCCGCGCCGTTCGGGGGCCTTTCCATCTCCTTTGCGCCCGATGCGCCGACGCCAACCGCGGGCGGACCCGTCTCGATTGCCGATCGACCCGGGCGAACCCAGGCCAAGGTGATCATCGTGGGATCCGGCCCTGCCGGCCTCACCGCGGCGATCTACGCGGCACGCGCCAACCTCGAGCCGATCGTGCTCGCTGGATCGGCTGCCGGTGGTCAGCTGATGCTGACGAGTGATGTCGAGAACTACCCCGGATTCCCGGAGGGCATCCAGGGCCCCGAGCTGATGGCCGCCTTCCGCGCCCAGGCCGAGCGCTTCGGGACCCACATCGTGGACGTCGACGTCGAGCGGGTCGACTTCTCGGAGCGGCCGTTCCGACTGTGGGCGCGCGGCGTCGAATACAAGGCCCAGGCGGTCATCGTGGCCACAGGTGCCTCGGCGATGTGGTTGGGGCTGGACAGTGAGACACGGCTCCGCGGCCGCGGCGTCTCCGCCTGCGCGACCTGCGACGGGTTCTTCTTCAAGGATCGCGAGATCGCGGTCGTCGGCGGCGGCGACACGGCCTTCGAGGAGGCGAACTACCTGACCCGTTTTGCGACCAAGGTCCACATGCTCCATCGGCGCGACGAGTTCCGGGCCAGCCGAATCATGGTCGAGCGCGCCCGCGCGAACCCCAAGATCGAGATCCACACGAACACCGCGATCGAGGAGGTCCTCGGCGACTCCAAGGTCGATGGTCTCCGCCTGAGTGACACCGAGACCGGCGAAGAGCGGAAGATGCCGATCGAGGGTCTGTTCATCGCGATCGGTCACAAACCCAACACCGACGGTTTCACCGAGGCACTCGAGGTCGACGCGAAGGGCTATCTCGTGGTCAACGACGAGACCCACTCCCGTATCGACGGCGTGTTCATCGCCGGTGACGTGCACGATCATCGCTATCGCCAGGCCGTTACCGCGGCCGGGGACGGCTGCAAGGCGGCCATCGATGCGGAGCGCTGGCTGGAATCGCAGGGCATCACCGAGGCCAACACGCTGACCGCGTGGTGATCGCGCGATGACCTTCCGCGGAGGAGGGTTCCACGGCGGCTCGTCCGGGCCGGCCTACGAACCGGTCCCGAAGGAACGGCGGGGCCGGACGCTTCGGCGCATCACGGCGTTCTTCCGGCCATATCGGCTGCAGGTCGGCGTCGTCACGTTCGCGATCCTGCTGACCAGCGGGCTCGGGCTCATCAACCCGATCCTGCTCAAGCTCCTGATCGATGACGCGATCCCCAACCTGGACTTCGGGCGCCTCAACCTTTACGTCGGGCTGATGATCGTCGTCCCGATCGTGTCGGGGCTGGTGGGCCTGGGCCAGGGCTACCTCAACAACGTCATCGGCCAGAACGTCATGCAGGACCTTCGGGCCGCGTTGTACGCGCATCTCCAGCGGATGCCGCTCCGCTTCTTCACGGAGACCAAGACCGGCGAGATCCAGAGCCGCCTCGCCAACGATGTCGGCGGGGTCCAGAGCGTGGTCACGGACACCGCCTCGTCGGTGACGGCCAATATCGCGGTCGCGATCAGCACGATCATCGCGATGCTGATCATCGACTGGCGCCTCACGGTCCTGTCGCTGGGCATGCTGCCCTTCTTCATGTACCTCACCTACCGCGTCGGCAAGGTCCGCCGCGAAGTCAGCGGCGAGACCCAGAAGTCACTGGCCGAGCTGTCCGCGGTGACCGAGGAGACCCTCTCCGTCTCGGGGATGCTGCTGTCCAAGACGTTCGGTCAGCAGGGTGCTGCCATCGGGCGGTTCATCGAGCTGAACAGACGCCTCGCGCGCCTCCAGATCCGGCAGGCGATGGTCGGCCGCTGGTTCTTCATGATCGTGGGCACGGTCTTCAGCATCACTCCGGCCTTCGTCTACTGGCTGGCCGGCTGGCTGGCCATCGGGGGCGATCCGTCGGCCCCCACGATCGGCGACATCGTGGCCTTCACGACCCTCCAGTCGCGCCTCTTCTTCCCCCTCGGGCAGCTGCTCAGCGTCCAGGTGGAGATCCAGGGCGCGCTGGCCCTGTTCGATCGGATCTTCGAGTACCTCGAGATGGATCCGGAGATCGTCGACGCGCCGGATGCGGTTGACCTCGACCGGGCCACCGTCCGGGGCGCCATCCGGTTTCGCGACGTGTCGTTCCGCTACCCAACCCGGGCACCGTTCACCTCGACGGCGCCCCTGGCGGAGGCGGTCCCGGCCGAACTCGGCGAGGACCTGCCGCCGGAGGCAGCCGAACCGGCGCCCGAGGCAGCCGAACCGGCGCCCGAGGCAGCCGAACCGGCGCCCGAGGCGGCCGAACCGGCACAGCCGTTCGGGGTCGAGGGGATCGACTTCGAGGCGGGCGCCGGCGAGCTCGTCGCACTCGTCGGGCCATCCGGGTCCGGCAAGACGACGACGACGTACCTCCTGCCACGGCTGTACGACGTCGATGCCGGCGCCGTCGAGATCGATGGCATCGATATCCGGGGGTTGACCCTCCAGTCGCTCGGCTCGGTGATCGGGTTCGTAACCCAGGAGACGTACCTGTTCCACGCCAGCATCCGGGACAACCTGCTGTACGCGAAGCCCGAGGCAACGCAGGCGGAACTCGAATCGGCGGCCCACGCGGCCGCGATGTACGACCGGATCACCGAGCTGCCCGACGGCTTCGACACGATCGTTGGCGAGCGCGGCTACAAGCTGTCCGGGGGCGAGAAGCAGCGGATCGCCATCGCCCGCGTGCTGCTGAAGGATCCCCGGATCCTGATCCTGGACGAGGCGACATCAGCCCTTGACACCGTCAGCGAGCGCCTGATCCAGTCCGCCCTGGAGCGCCTCGAGCGCGGGCGGACGACCATCGCCATCGCCCATCGCCTGTCCACGATCCTGCGGGCGAACCGGATCCTGGTCTATGACCGCGGCCGAATCGTCGAGCGCGGGACCCACGCGGAGCTCCTCGCCCAGGGCGGTCTGTACGCCCGGCTCTACCACGAGCAGTTCGAGTCGCCGCAACCGTCCGCGAACGTGGGCGCCGCCGCCACGAGGTAGGATCGGCGGGTCCCGCCTGTTCGTCCCGGGGCGCCTGCGGCTCGTGCTCTGAGGTCCTATTCGCAGATGGCCACCGTTCGCACCGCCACCCTGGTCCACGAGGGTGCCAACCGGTTTGCCACAACGACGGGCACCGGACGCGCCTTTGCCTGGGGCGACGATGCCTCCCTCCCCGAACTGAGCCCGATGGAGACGGTGACGGTCGCGCTCGGCGCCTGCAGCGCCATGGATGTGATTTCGATCGCGGCGAAGAAACGGCAGACCATGACGAGCTACCAGGTTCACGTCGAAGGATCGCAGCGGGACGAATACCCGCAGGTCCTGACGCGGGTGGACGTGACGCACGAAGTCGAAGGGCCTGGGATCGTTGAAGCTGCCATTCGCCGGGCGATCGAGCTATCGGCAACGAAGTACTGCCCGGTCAACGCGATGCTCTCGGCTGGGGCGACGGAGGTCCATCACCGCTACGTCATCCGCAGCACCGGCCCCAAGCCGTTCGAGGCCAAGGGCGAGGTGGTCGTAACGGGCCCGAACCGCCGGCCCGATCCGGTCGACTGAGGCTCGCGAGGCCGCCTCGTTGCATGACTATGCATCCATCTGTATAGTCATGCACTCATGGCGACGACCCCGACTCCCAGGACCGTCCACTCCCCGCCCGTATCCGCGGCGGCGGAGCCGATTCGCGTCGGGATCGTCGGTGCGACCGGCTATGTAGGCGGCGAGCTGATCCGGATACTGCATGCGCATCCGGGGGTCCAGATCGTGGGCCTTACCGGCCGGGAGCGGAGCGGCGACCCGGTGGGGACCGTTCACCCGCATCTCGCGCGCACGAGCCACGCGCTCCACGAAACGCTGACCAACGACGTGGATGCCGTATTCCTGGCACTGCCGCATGGCGTTGCCGCCGAGCGGGTTCCCGCGTATCTCGAGGCCGGGGTGTCGGTCATCGATCTCGGACCGGATTTCCGCCTGCGCAATCCGGCCGACTACCCGCGCTGGTACGGGTTCGAGCATCCACATCCGGAGCTGCTGGCTCAGGCGGTCTACGGCCTCCCGGAGCTCCATCGTCCGGAGCTCATCGCCGCGAGCGTCAATCGCGTGGCTGGTTCGCCGGCCCTCGTTGGGGCGCCCGGTTGCTATCCCACCGCCACGCTGCTGGGTCTGGCGCCCCTGGCACGAGCGGGGCTGGTCGATGACGTCATCGTCGATGCCAAGAGCGGCGTCAGCGGCGCCGGTCGCGAGGCGAACAAGGACATGCTCTTCGCCGAGGTCAACGAGAGCGTCCGCGCATACGGGATCTTCTCGCATCGACACACCGCGGAGATGGAGCAGGAACTCGGAACGCTGCAGAACGCCGGAGTCCGGCCGATCGACTTCCTGCCCCACCTGATCCCGATGACGCGCGGCATCCTGTCCGCCTGCCACGTCCGGCCGACGCGCCCCGTCACGCAGGCCGAACTCGATGCCCTCTATGCCGAGGCATACGAAGACGAGCCGTTCGTTGCCGTGGTTGGGCGTCCGCCTGCAACCGGCCACGTGCTAGGCAGCAACCACGCCCAGGTCTTCGTCCGGGCGGACGAGCGAACCGGCCGCATCCTGGCGCTCGGCGTCATCGACAACCTGGTGAAGGGGGCCGCCGGACAGGCGATCCAGGCGTTCAATCTCGTCTTCGGGCTGGACGAGGCCGCGGGCCTCGACGCCCTGCCGCTGGCGCCATGACCACGACCCGCGTACCCGTTTCCCCGCGGCTGCCGGACGTTGAGCGGTCGGCGCGCATTCCGGCCGGCTTCCTCGCCGGTGGCCGGTCGGCCGGAATCAAGCGGAGCGGGCGGCCTGACCTGGCCCTCGTGTTCGTGGCGGATGGGCCCGCCGCGGCGGCCGCCGTCTTCACCCCGAACCGGTTCGCGGCAGCTCCGGTGCGACGTTCCCGTGAGGTGCTGGCGTCGTCAGGTGGCTGGGTTCGGGCGGTCGTCTCGACCAGTGGCTGCGCGAACGCGGCCACGGGACCCGATGGAGATGCGGACCAGCGACGCGTCGGGGAGCTGGTGGCGGCCACGCTCGGGATCTCCGACGAGCAGGTGCTCCACTTCTCCACGGGGATCATCGGAACCCGTTTGCCGCTTGATCGAGTCGCCGCGGGTCTCGAGGCGATCGCCCTCGAGATTGCCGCATCGGACGCCGGGCTCGAGGCAGCCGCAGGCGCGTTGCGGACCACGGATACGACCACCAAGGTCGCGACGGTGACGATCGAGCTGCCGGGGGCGTCTGGCGACACAGCCCTCGCCGACGCGGGCCCCACAGTCCCTGTCCAGGTCACCGGCATTGCCAAGGGCGTCGGGATGATCCACCCGAACATGGCCACGATGCTGTCGCTGATCCTGACCGATGCGACCGCCGATCCGTCGCTGCTCGCCTCGATCCTGCGACCAGCTGCCGCTCGAACCTGGAAC
>JBDSJV010000245.1:0-3406 GCA_039917225.1 Candidatus Limnocylindrales bacterium | reverse complement strand
GACGACGACACCGGCGACCGACACGGAGCCGCTCCCGATCGACTTCGCCGCCGCGATGCTGATGGTCGGAGCCCCCGGGTCATCGGTCGCTCCCGGGGCGCCGCCCGTGCCGAGGCTGCCCTGCGCCGCGATATCGGCCCGGTCGCGAAGGCACAGCCGGTACCCGTCGAGGGCGCCCCGCCGCGTCGCCCGCTGTCCGACGATTCCGGTCAGACGCACCGTCCCGCCGGCCTTGAGATCGGTGACGGAAATCCCGCTGGTCGCGTCGGCGATGACGCGAAGCGTCGTCCCGTTCGGGTCCACGAGGTCGACTGTGATGTCGCCGGACGGGCTTCGACGGGCGGCGCCCTGCTGGGTACCGACGATGGACGCGAGCAGGCCCTCCGTGGCTTCGCCAAGGGCCGATCCAGCCAGTTCCGTCGGGGCCGGCAGCGGTCCATCGCCGATCTGGGTGATGCCACGGGCGGTCGGCCGTAGTTCGAGCTGGCCGTAGGGCGCAGCGGACGCGCCTGTGATCATGACGACTCGCCCCCGGGCGAGGGTGTCCGTCCCGTCAGGGAGCCGCACCGCTATCCCACCGGTCGCGTCGGCGATCACGATCACCGGCGGCGCACCAAGACGACCGGCCTCGGCCGTCACCACTCCGATGACCGTGACCGTCGTGCCCAGCGAGGTGGCGCGCGCATCCGCGATCGAGATCGCCATCCCGGATGTGGGGTCGGGGGTGCCACTCGGCGCGGGGCTTGGGCTCGGCGCGGGGCTGGGGCTTGGGCTCGTCGTCGGGGTCGCGGATGGATCGGGTGTGGCTGATGGAGGGGGCGAGGCCGACGGCGTCGGAGACGTCGACGGCGCAGGGCCCGGCTCGATCGTGAACTCCCCGGCCAGCGTGGCGTAGATCCGGTGGCCACTCGTGCCGGTGCCGGTGCTGTCCCGCTGGCCAACGGGTCCGATGACCAGGACGTTGGTTCCAGAGGGGACAATGGAGTTGTCGCTTGCGCCTGGTCCAACGATGATCCGGGTTGGTCCGGACCCATCATCGACGAGGAGACCGATCCCGTCGGCGTAGCTGGTCGGCGACCCCACGGTCACGCCGCTGACGGCGACCCGCCATCCCTCGACTGACTCGCCGATCAATCCAGTGCTCGCGGTCGTCGGTTCCGGCAGGCCAGTGATGCCTTCCGGGATGACGCTGGACAGGCTCACCCGAAGCGTTCGGGCGCCGTACCGCTCGTCGATGGTTCCGGAGAGCCGCACGCGCGTGCCGGCGGCGAATGGCACCGGCGGAGTCGCATCGAGGTAGACGGCGATGCCGGCGCTGCCATCCTGGATGAACCCGACGCGTCCCGACTCGAGCGACGGCAGTTCCATGGTGAGGACGCCCTCGACCAGTGTCTGCGACCCGTTCGGCAGCGCCCGGGCATCGGCGATCGGCAGCGGGGTCGGAGATGGCGATGGACTCGGTCTGGGCGAGGGGTTCGGGCTCGGGCTCGGCGACGGCGACGGCGAAGGGGACGGGCTGGGCGAGGGACTCGCGGTCGGCACAGGCGTTGGTTCAGGCGATGGATCCGGAGTCGGCGAGGGCGTCGGCACCGGTGACGGACTCGGACTCGGGGAGTGGCTCAGCGAGGGCGAAGCGGTGGGACTCGGCGTGGGGCCAGGTACCGGAACGGGCGGCGCCGCCAGGTTCTGGGGATTCGGCGTCGTCTGGACGAACCAGTCCGCGCCGTTGTCATTGGTGTCCGTGGTGTTGCCGGCCAGACCGCCGGGTCGCCGCTCGATGCTCTGACCGGCCGGTGGCGCCGACGCCGGCGTGCTCTCCACGTACGCGTTCGTGGCATCGCCCCAGCCGACGGCATCGACCGACGCACCGCCGATCTGACGCAGGACCAGCGAACCACCGGTCGCGGCGAAACCGCCGCTGTACGTCGCATCGGCGGTAGTCGCGTAGGCGCCCGTCGAGTTCGCGACGAGGAGATGGCGGCCCGGCCCGAGGATCGTTGTCGCGGGCCAGGTTGCCTTGCGGGTGATCGTCCCGCCGGTCGAAGTCACGTAGACGATCTCCAGGCCCGCGAGGTCGACATCCGCAGCTCCGGCGTTGGCGATCTCCACGAATTCATCGGATGCGGAGCTGCCGCCGGTCTGGACCTCGGAGACGACAAGCGTCGAAACCGGCCAGGTCACCGCAGCCAGCGAGCTGCCGGACTCGACGATCGGGCCAGCCACGGCAAGCGCTCCGGTCGTAGTGAATGTGAGCACGAAGAGGGCGGCTGCTGCCGCCAAGCGGACGCGTTCCACCGATCGACCTCCGGGCGGGCAGAATCGACGAGCGCTGGCGGGAGAGCGTGGTGGTTATGCCACGGAGCCCTCAACCGATGGTCATCCGCTCGTCATCCGCCGCTCACCCACGGGTGCACAGCCGCGGGGAGACAGGGGAAGGTCGATCCGCGTACGATGCCCTCCCATTCGCGGACCCCCGTCCATCCAGCCCCTGCACCCGAGGAGAGCCCGTGGCCCGTGCGAAGCGCACCGACCGCGCCGATGCCCGTCGTCGTTTTCGGCAGGTACACGACGATCCGAACCTGACCGAGGATGCCGCGGAGCTGGAGGATGCGGGAGCGACGCCCGAACCTCAGGCACGACGAAGCCCATCGGCCCCGGGTCGGCCAATCGGTTTCAGGGATTCAATGGGCGCGGCATTTCACCGCCCGGATATCCGAGCGGACATTGCCGCCCTGCCGATGCTGCTGCGGACACGCGCCTTCCTGATCCCACTCGGGCTCGTGGTCGTCGGGGTAATCGGCATCGTCGCCGTGCCTTCGAGCCCGGTGGCCGGGCTCTTCTTCCAGCTCCTCGTGCTCCCGCCGGCCATGGCCCCGATCTTCATCGCCGGGTTCTTCGCCAAGCGGGCGAGCTACCTGCTGGGCTTGATCATCGCGGTGGTGGACGTCCTCGGCTATACGCTCTTCATCTACGCCGCCCTGCCCACCCTGAGCACGACGCCCGTTGATGCGGCCAACCAGCAGGAGCTTGTGATCTCGGCGATCGCGGTCGGCCCGCTGTCGGGCATCTTCTTCGCGGCCGGCGCCGCGTGGTACCGACGGTTCCTGAGCTTCTCCAGCGCGCAGCGCGCCCGGAGCCGGGCAGCGGAGAAGCCCGCGAAGGCGAACCGTTCCGGCCGCCGCTGATCGGCGGCAGGAAGCGAGGCGGGGCTGATCGGCTAGGCGAGCCGGCGCATGCCGGCGTGGCCAAGCTGCCGGACATCCACGGGGCCCGCCGAACTGGCGGGACCCTCGGGGCCGGCCGGACCGGCCGTCCCGGTGGCCATCTCCGGGAGCGCCCTGACCTCGCGCGCGACCACGTTGACGACCGATGATTCGCGCTGCAGATCGCCATCGACGAGCAGGAG
>JBDSJV010000244.1:0-22055 GCA_039917225.1 Candidatus Limnocylindrales bacterium | reverse complement strand
GAGGTCCGAACCGGCCTCGTCGACTTCCGTCCAACCGCGTCCGAATCACCGGGCAGGACCAACCTGTTCCGCAACGGCAACCGGATTGCGATCATCGATTTTGCCCACAACGAGGCTGGTCTCGGCGCCATCCTCGATCTTGCCAGCGGAATCGCGTCGGGTGCTGGCGGCAGGGTGACGCCGATTACGGCGATCATCGGGACGGCCGGCGATCGACCCGACGACACACTTCGCGGCATGGGCGCGATTGCCGCGGCCCGCGTCCAGCGACTCGCCTTCAAGGAGACGCTCCACTATCTGCGCGGCCGGTCGCGCGAATCCGTTCTTGGCGAGTTGCGTGCGGGCGCGACATCGGCCGGATGGACCGACGAGATCCCGGTCTACGAGTCGGAGGGCGCTGCCCTGCGTGCGGAACTGAACGGCGCGGGCGCTGCCGATGGCGCGCGGCCGGATGCGGCTCGGATCGTCGTCCTGCTCTGCCACGAGGACCGAGCGGGGGTCTTCGACCTGCTCGAGGAGCTCCGTTTCCGGTCCGTCGAGACCGTCACCGAGCTCATGGCGCTGGTGCCACGCCTGGAGAATCGCATCCGTCCGTGAGGCGTGCGGATTCGCCCGGCAGGGGGCGAGCCGGACGCCCATGATGTCGCCACGCGCCGGGTGTCCGGCGGAAGGATGGGACGGAGGAACTGCCCGGTGGAAATGGCAATCGGCATCGCGCTCGTGGTGATCTCAATCGGCGAGATCTGGCTGATCGTTCGCGTCGTCAGCTCCAACCTCAACCTCGGCCGCTAGCCGGCGCGCCCCACTTCCGGCGATCGGCGGGACCTCAGCCCTCGGGCGCCTCGAGCTCTCCCGGATCTGCGAAGGCCGTCGTGCCAAGACCCTCGCCGGCGGCCGCCATCGTCTCCTTGTAGACCGCGATTGCGTCGTCCACGCACATCACCAGCAGGTCACCCGGGTTCGCTCGGCGCAATGCCACGCGAACAGCGGTGAGTTCATCGAGTATCAGCTCGGTCTTCTGCGTGCGAGCCCCGGCCGCCTGCGCGCTCGCGATGCCCGTCAGCACGAACTCGGCCGTTGCTGCGGCCGCCCGCCCGCGAAGATTGCGATCCTCGCGAATGATGATCTCGTCGAAGGCCGTTGCCGCGAGGGCGCCGTACGCCCGCATGTCTTCGTCGCGCCGGTCACCCGGCACCCCGATGACGCCGATGGCCTGGCCTGAGCGACTGCCCCCGTCGATCATCATCCGGTTCACGAAGTCCGACAGGTTCCGCATCCCGTCCACGTTGTGGCAGTAGTCGATGATGACGCGGACGCCGCCGACCTCGACCAGGTTGAGCCGACCGGGAGCCTGGAAGAACGAGGTCGTGAAGGTCCGCAGGCCCTGGCGAATGTCGTGGAGGTGGGCGCCCGCTGCCCACGCCGCCGCCGCGGCGGCGAGGGCGTTGGCCACGTTCATCCGGGCCTTCCCGCCGAACGTCGCCGGGATCAGGTGCGTATACAGGACCGGCATCGTCCGAGGGCCGTGGCGCAGGACGATCTGATCGCCTTCCGGCGTCGGCCGGATGACGAACGCCGCGCCGCCACGGCCGGTGTGACCGTCGACCCGATCGAAGCCCGGATCGCCCTTCTGTGTCTCCATCGAGAAGTAGATGACGGCACCGTCGCACCGCTGTCCCATCCTGGCGACGTTGACGTCGTCGGCATTGAGGACGGCGGTCCCCGTCCGGGGAACCGACTCCACCACGACGCCCTTCACGTCCGCCAACTGGCGCACCGTGTCGATGCCCCCCAGCCCGAGATGGTCCGCGGTGACGTTCGTGACGACCGCGACGTCGTTCCGGTCGTAGCCCAGGCCCTCGCGAAGAATCCCGCCGCGAGCCACCTCGAAGACCGCCGTGTCCACGGTCGGGTTCTGGAGGATCATCCGGGCCGACTTGGGGCCGGACATGTCGCCGCGCTTGATCGTCCGCCCGTCGACCACGATGCCATCGGTCGACGTCATCCCGACCCGGCGGCCCATCAGCTTGAGGATGTGGGCGATCATCCGGACGGTCGTCGTCTTGCCGTTGGTCCCGGTGACGCCGATGATCGGGATCCTCGATGGCGTCCCGGCCGGAAACAGCAGGTCGATGACTGGCCTCGCCACGTACTGCGGCTCTCCCTCCGTCGGGTGGGTGTGCATCCGGAAGCCCGGAGCCGCGTTGACCTCGACGATTGCCCCGCCAGTCTCGCGGACCGGGACGGTGATATCCGGGCAGATGAAGTCGATCCCGGCGATATCGAGGCCGACCACCCGGGCCGCCATTTCCGCGATCTCGACGTTGTCCGGGTGCGCCTCGAGCGTCCGGTCGATCGAGGTCCCACCGGTGGACATGTTGCCGGTCAGGGCGAGCTTGACCCGGGTGCCGGAAGGCGGCACGCCGTCGATCTCGTATCCCTGGCTGCGGACGAGCTCCTCGGCCACTTCATCGATCCGGATCTTGGTCAGGACCTTCTCGTGCCCGATGCCACGCCGCGGATCGAGGTTCGTCCTCTCGACCAGCGCTCGAACGGTCTGCACCCCGTCGCCGATGATGGATGCGGGCACTCGCTCGGCGATCGCTGCAACCCGTCCGCCGATCACCAGGCAGCGATAGTCGTTGCCGTGGATGTAGGACTCGACGACGACCTCGCCCGATCGCGACTCACGCAGCGCCCCGGCGAACGCCTCCCGGACGTCCTCGTCGGACTGGAGATCGAGATGGACACCGCGACCGTGGTTGCCATCCAGCGGCTTCACGACGCACGGGAAGCCCAGCCGGCGGGCCAGCGCGACGGCTGACTCGACGTCCTCGACGACGTCGGCCCTGGGGACCGGCAGGCCGGCCGAGTCGAGGAGCCGATTGGTCAGGTTCTTGTCGCTGGCCACGTCCACGGCGATGGCGGAGGTCCGGGACGTCATCGTGGCCCGGATCCGCTGCTGATGGACGCCCTGGCCGAGCTGCACCAGCGAGTGACGGTCGAGGCGGATGAACGGGATGTCGCGCGAGGCGGCCTCATCGAGGATCGCCTGGGTCGACGGACCGAAGGCGGCACGCTCAGCAAGGCGAATGAGCCGCTCGAGCTCCACCAGGTAGTCGAGATCGGGATCCGCGGCCGGGTCCACGAGGTGGTTGACGATCCGGACGGCGAGCTTGCCAGCCTCTATCCCGACCGCCTCTTCGCGGAACTCGTAGATGACGTTGTACTGGCCGGGGCTCCCCGCGCCGCGGGTCTTGCCATGCCGCACGTCCGTTCCGGAAAGGTTCTGCAGCTCCAGCGCGATGTGCTCGGAAACGTGGCCTGCCCAGGTGCCATCGCGGAGCCTCGTCAGGAAGCCGCCGCGGCGGTTCAGCGAGCAGGCGTGGTCCTCGAGGGACGGAATCCACGCGACGAGCCCATCGACGAAGCCCGGGATCGTGTTGCTCGGGAACTGCTCAAGGGAGCCGAGGTCGACCAGCATCCGCACGACGGGCTGGCGCGACCAGAAGTTCGGCCCGCGCAGGATGCGGGTCTCGAGGATCTTGAGATCGGGCGACGGACGACCGACTGCCGCGACCCGGGCACGCTTCGCGCGGCTGGTCTTCGCGGCGGCCTGGGCCATGCTCGGTCCTCCGATCGTGCGCCACCGGCCGTCCCGGCGACCCCTGCGTTTGATGCTAGCTGGACGCGGCGGCCTCGCCACCTGACAGGACCTTGAGGGCCGGTGTCGTGATCCGGTGGCGACGCTTGAGGTCGAACTGATAGCCGGCCGGCAACGAGTGGAGCACGACGCCGCTGATCATCACGGGCCGATGGCCACGGACGTCCCAGGCGTCGGTCTCCGCGGCCGCGCCATCCACGATCGTGATGCTGCCGCGGCCGATCACCTCGAGGACGCGATCGGGACCGACGACACCCGCGGTGTCCTCGTCGACGCCGATGCCCAGGAGGCTCGGGTTCTGGGCGATGAGGCTGAGGAGGCGACCGAGCCGGTTCCGCTGCTGGAAGTGCTGGTCGACGATGACGCCGGGAAGCACGCCAAGGCCTGCCGCGATCGCGGCCATCCGGTGCTTGGGTGTGGCGCCCGACGCCCCGAAGGCGATCATGTGGCTGGACAGGGCCGAGGCGCCGGCCGAGGTTCCCGCGACGACGGCGCCCTCATGGAAGCGGTCGAGGATCGCTTCGGCGAGTCGGGTGCCGCCGATCATCGACGACAGCCGAAGCTGGTTGCCGCCGGTCAGGTAGACACCGGTCGCATCGCTGACCGCCCGGGCGAAGCTCTCATCGTTGGCCTGGGCCCGAGTGACGGCGTGCAGGGGCCTGATGGTCCTGGCCCCGAGCTCGGTGAAGATCTGGCGGTACCGCTCCCCGGCTTCATGGCCGAGCGATGAGGCCGTCGAGATGACGACGATGACCGCATCCTCGCCGCCGGCGAGCGCGACGAAACGATTGAGGATGATCCGGTCGCGGATCTTGTCCTCGGCGCCGCCAATGACGATGACTGTTCCGTCGCTCATGGATGCGCGGGAGTATAGCGGCGCCCGACCCTGAGTCGGTCGCGCATCCGACCGGACCGATCATCCGCCCCCGGCCGGCCCGGCTACTTGCGCAGTCGTAGAGACCTCGCAACGGTCGGCAGAACGACGGCAGCGATGATGGCGAGGACGGCTGCCCACTGCGACCACGGGATCGTCAGGATGTCCGTCTGGAAAAAGAACGACGGCATGGCGGCCGCATAGATGGCGAACGTGACGGCGGCCATCGCAGCAACGAGCCATTGGCGTCGCTGCTGCTCGCGCCGGGTCAGGGTGCCTCCCTTGAAGGCAACGAAGGCCAGGCCGACCGAGACGAGGAGCCCGATCACGAACACGACGAGGCGAATGGCCATGACCTGGTCGGACGACGCGTCGGGGCCCGGAGCCAGGAGCCCAAGGATCACGATGTAGACCGCGATGGATTCGGCGGGGATGTAGCTGGCGATCAGCCGGATCGCGCTCTGCAGCGTCGAGTCGGGCTCGGCGGAGTCGCCTTCGGCCAATCGCGCCATCGAGGAAATGCTCATCGCCTGATCCCTCCGTCAAAGGTCAGCGTCGCCTGGTGACGGCGTCCCCCCTCGTGCGGCCAAGCGTATGGCGGCCGGATCGTAGATTCAAGCGAATTCGTGCGGGTCAGGCCACGGCTCTCACCGTTTGGGCCTCGGCGCGCGGAGGCTCGACGACGGGTCGCAGCAGGATTGCGCCGATGACGAAGTAGATGACGCCCAGGCCAAATGCCATCCGTGGTCCCGCACCGTAGCCAAGGAAGGCGTTCATACGGTCCATGAGCAGGCCACCGGTCATCACGGCGAAGATGCCGGAGGTGGCGGTCGCGACGTTGCTGATGCCCATGTATCGGCCCGAGGACGCCTTCGGGATGATGTCCGTCATGAGCGCCCAGTCCACAGCCAGGAACATCCCGACACCCGCTCCGAAGAGAGCTGCCCCGGCGATGGCGACGCTAATGACCGGCGCCGCCGCGATGATCGCCATGCCGGTCCCGGCGACGACACAGGCGGCATAGATGACCGGCTTGCGGCCGATGCGATCGGAGATTCGGCCCGCCGGAATCACGGCGACGACGTTACCCAGCACGGAGCCGGCCAGCAGCAACACGTTGGTGCCGCCCGTCTCCGACTGGCTCAGGACGAAGGTCTGGGCGAGATAGAAGGTCGCGAAGTTGACGAGCATGTTCGCGCCCATCAGGACGAACCAGCGCGACCCGACGAGCCACAGGAAGCTCCGCTCGCGGAGGATGTCCGTGCCCCACGCCTCGCGGGCGACGGTCGGCCACGACTTGCCGTTCCTGGATCGGGAGGAGCGGCCCTCGGCGACCCGCCAGACGACCGACACCATCGTCACGAGCTCGAGGGCGCCGAGCGCCATCGTCCCGGCGAAGAAGTCGCCGGTCGCCACGGCCCACGATCCAATACCGAAGCCCGCCACGTTGCCGAGCACCTGGAACAGCCCGACGAGCGCCGAGGCGGTCCCGACCTGGCGTTTCGGGACGAGGTCGGGGACGTAACCCTGGAACGGACCCTGGGCGAAGTTCGCACTGATCTGGAGGAGGACCATGAAGGCCGCAATCGAGATGATCGTGTTCGAGGAGGCGATACCGAACAGGAACACGACATCGAGGATCGAGCCGATGAAGATATACGGCTTCCGACGCCCCCAGCGGCTGATGGTGTAGTCCGAGATGGAGCCGACGGTCGGCTGGACGAGCGCCGCGATGATCGCGCCCGCGAAATTGAGGGCGAAGAGGGTCGTGCCCTCGGACCCGCGCTCACCGAGGCCTGCGAACTGGATCCGGCCCGAGAGGATGGCCGTCAGGCCGGTGAAGATGCTCGACAGGCCGAGCCAATAAAGCGATAGCCGGACCATCTGTCTCGTCGGGAGCTCGGCGGTCGGTCGGTCCCCGGACTCGAGGCCCGCCGCCCCGTGATCCTGATCCACGGTCCTTCTCCTCAGTCAACGGCAATCTGCTTGATGAGAGACGCAGGACTTGGCCCAATGTCACACGCTAGGTGGCCCGACCCTCCGGGTCCAGCGTGACGGTCGTCCTGGTCGGCACCAGGCGGCGCTCGGTGGCGCCGTGGGCCACGAATCGGAAGATCGACCGATCCAGTGAGTACAGGCCCGTCCCGGCAATCCCGACCTCCCCGAGCCTGAACGTGAAGACCGGATTCTCGCGGTTGCCGGCGTAGTGATAGGCGTCGCCGCCCCGCGTCAGGACGGCTAGGTTGGCCTGGCCCCCGAAGGTGTCGTGGAGTGCCCCGAGCAGGTGCGCGACGGGTTCTCCATCGTGCCACTCGTCCTCGAGCCACCGCGCGCCGACCTCGGTATCCGCGCGTCCCAGCAGCCGACCCTCCGCCCGATACTGGCGTCGTAGCTGACGGACGTTCAGCAGGTCACCGTTGTGGCTGAAGCTGTAGCGGCCCGCCGGATCGTCGAACGGCTGGGTATCGGCCATGCCGAGCGTCGAGAGCTTCGTTGGACGCCGGAGATGGATCAGGGCGGCGCTCGTCTCGACTCCTCCCACCGCTTCGCGACCTGGGTCGTCCCGGAAGGCGCGCTGGTCGCGATAGCTGCCGAGGGACCCGTCGCTTTCCAGCCACGCGGCCCCCCAGCCGAAGCCGGCGATCCCGTATCGCTCGAGGCGCTCGGTGAACGGCCACAGCTCACTGAGTTGGAACGGGGACGCCGCCCGAGCGACGTAGTGCTCGCACATGGTCGCGATGATACGCGGCACCCGGGGCCCGGATTCGAGAGGCGCCGATGCCCCCTTCGCCGTGCCATGGCAACCAGATGGAGTCGTTTGACACGCCGGTCGACCTCGCCTACGGTCACCTCGGGTCATTGCGGCTGTGCTTGGCGGCCCTCGTCCACCACCTCGTGGCCGGAAAGCCCAGGAGAACCTCATTCACATCACGACACGCCCCAACCAGCCACGCCCCGGATCCGATGTCCAGCCAGGGAGCTGACGCCGCGCGCGCGCACGGCCTCCGGGCGGGGGTTCCCTATCCGCTCGGCGCCACGTACGACGGCTGGGGTACGAACTTCTCGCTCTTCTCGGAGGTTGCGGAGCGTGTCGAGCTCTGTCTGTTCGATGAGGACGGCACGGAGACCCGGATCCGGATGCCGGAATCGACCGGTTACGTCTGGCACCTCTACCTCCCGCGGATCACCGGTGGCCAGCGGTACGGCTATCGGGTCCATGGTCCCTGGGATCCCGCGAACGGGATCCGCTGCAATGCCGCCAAACTGCTGCTGGACCCATACGCCAAGGCGATCGAAGGTCCCATCACCTGGGACCCGGCCGTCTTTCCATACCGATTCGACGACCCGGACGGGAGCCCCAGCGAGGAGGACAGCGCACCATTCGTACCCCGCTCGGTGGTCGTGGATCCCGACTTCGACTGGGGCGACGATCGTCCGCCCCGCCACGCGCCGAACGCGACGGTCATCTACGAGGTCCACGTCAAGGGCTTCACGGCGACCCATCCGGACATCCCGGCCGAGATCCGCGGCACGTACGCTGGCATGGCCCATCCCGTCGCCATCGAGTACCTCCTTTCGCTTGGGGTGACGGCCGTCGAGCTGTTGCCCGTGCATCATTTCGTGCATGACGCCCAGCTCGTGGAGCGCGGGCTCCGGAACTACTGGGGATACAACTCGATCGGCTTCTTCGCCCCCCACGCCGGCTACGCGAGCGTCAGCGCGGGAAACGCGCAGGTCAGCGAGTTCAAGTCGATGGTCAAGGCTCTCCACGCCGCGGACATCGAAGTGATCCTCGACGTCGTCTACAACCACACGGCCGAGGGGAACCACCTCGGGCCCATGCTGTCATTCAAGGGGATCGACAACGCGGCCTACTACCGCCTGCTCAACGACGATCGACGGCACTACATGGATTACACGGGGACCGGCAACACGCTGAACGTCCGCCACCCACACAGCCTCCAGTTGATCATGGACAGCCTGCGGTACTGGATCCACGACATGCATGTCGACGGGTTCCGCTTCGACCTCGCAGCCGCCCTGGCCCGAGAGCTCCATCAAGTGGACCGCCTGTCTGCCTTCTTCGACCTGATCCACCAGGACCCGACCATCAACCAGGTCAAGTTGATTGCCGAGCCGTGGGATGTTGGGGAGGGCGGCTACCAGGTCGGCAACTTTCCGCCCCTCTGGTCCGAGTGGAACGGCAAGTATCGGGACGCGATCCGGGATTTCTGGCGCGGGACGCCAGAACCGCTGGCCGAATTCGGCTATCGCCTGACCGGCAGCTCGGACCTCTATGCCTCCAACGGGAGGCGGCCATACGCGAGCGTCAACTTCGTGACCGCGCATGACGGTTTCACGCTCGCCGACCTGGTCGCCTACAACCACAAGCACAACGAGGCGAACGGCGAGGACAACCGGGACGGCGACAACCACAACCGGTCATGGAATCACGGAGTCGAGGGTCCGACGGACGATCCCGACATCCTGGAAGCCCGTGCCCGCGACCAGCGCAACATGCTGGCGACGATGTTCCTGTCGCAGGGCGTCCCGATGCTCCTCGCTGGCGACGAGATGGGTCGCACGCAGGGTGGCAACAACAATGGCTACGCTCAGGACAACGAGGTCTCGTGGCTCGACTGGGAGGACGCGGATGGCGACCTCCTGGAGTTCACCCGGAAGCTGATCACATTCCGGCGAGATCACCCCGCGTTCCGACGGCGCCGCTGGTTCCAGGATCGACCCATCCACGGCGAGGAAGCGCACCAGATCGAGTGGAGCGCGCCGGATGGCACCCGAATGGGCGTCGACCACTGGCACGACCCCTTGGACCAGGGCATCGGCGTGTTTGTGTCCGGCGAGGGGATCACCGACCAGGACGGCGAAGCCATCGCCGATGAGCCGTTCTTCGTCGCATTCAATCCACAGGCCGATGATCGACCGTTCGTCCTCCCGGATGCCTCGCATGCCGAGATGTGGGAGGCCAGCCTCGACACGTCGTCAGAGCGGCCGTTCCCGGAGAACGGGCATCGGTTGGCCCCAGGTGAATCGCATACCGTTGCCGGCCACTCGGTCGTGGTCTTTCGCGGGATCCGGCCATGAGCGCCAGGTCCGTGGCCCGGTTGAGCCGCCCGGCTCCCCCGTCAGACGGGGCCTCGCAGCCAGATCGCCATCTTCCCAGGGCCACCTATCGCGTCCAGCTGCGGCCTGAATTCGGATTCCGCGCGGCCGGGGCCCTGGCACCGTATCTCGCCCAACTGGGCATCAGCCACGTCTACAGCTCCCCGATCCTGCAGGCGGCCCCGGGGAGCACGCACGGATACGACGTCGTGGACCCGGGGCGGGTCAACGCGGAACTGGGCGGCGAGATCGAATTCGGGGAGTTCGGCCGTGTCCTCGGGCGCCACCGCCTGGGCCAGATCGTGGACATCGTCCCGAACCACATGGCCATCCCCGGAGCCGACAACCCATGGTGGTGGGATGTGCTCGAGAACGGCCCATCGAGCCGCTATGCGCGGTACTTCGATGTCGACTGGGATCCCCCCGAATCGCACCTTCGCAACCGGGTCCTGCTGCCGATCCTCGGCGATCACTACGGGCGCGTCCTCGAGGCCGGCGAGCTCCAGCTCGTCCGCGATGGCGGCTCGTTCGTCGTCGTCTATCACGAGCATCGTGTTCCGGTGGCGCCGAGGACGCTCGACGAGCTCATCACCCGAGCCGGGGTCCGGGCCGAATCGGACGATCTCGTCTTCATCGGCGGGGCGCTCGGCCGGCTTCCCCCATCGACTGCTCTGGATCAGGCGAGCGTCGACCGGCGCCATCGCGACAAGGAAGTCCTCCGGCTCCAGCTCGCCCGGCTCGCCTCCGAGCGGGCGGAGGTCGCCCGGGCCCTCGACGCAGAGGTCGAGGCGACCAATGCCGATGCCGATCGGCTGGACGCCATCCTCGACCGCCAGAACTACCGACTGGCCCACTGGCGCGCCGCGGGCCAGGACCTGGTCTATCGGCGGTTCTTCGACGTCGCCGGCCTGATCGGGATCCGGGTCGAGGATCCGATCGTCTTCGCCGATACCCACGCGCTGGTCCTGCGCTGGCTCGGCGACGGCGTGATTGACGGGCTGCGGGTCGACCATCCGGACGGGCTCCGCGACCCGGCGGCCTACTTCCGGGCGCTGCGCGACGCTGCACCACGCGCCTGGATCGTGGGCGAGAAGATCGTTGAAGGCGACGAAGAGCTGCCGGCCGACTGGCCGATCGATGGGACGACGGGCTACGAGTTCCTGAACCTCGTCGGGGGCCTGTTCGTCGATCGGGCCGCTGAGGCGGCCATGACCAGCGCCTACGAGGCCTTCACCGGGCTCGACCAGACGCTGCCGCAGATCGTCCGCAAGACGAAGCTGGTGGTGCTCCGCGAGAACCTCGGGAGCGAGCTGAACCGCTTGACCGCGCTCCTCCTCGAAATCTGCGAGGGCCACCGTCGGCACCGCGACTACACGCGCCACGACTGCCACGAGGTGCTGCGCGAACTCGCCATCTCGTACCCGCGCTATCGGACGTACGTCCGCACCGCGGAGGCGGAGATCAGCGAGACCGATGCCCTGACGATTGCCACCGCCGTCGCCGACGCAACGGCGGCGCGACCGGATCTCGATGCCGATCTCTTCGGGTTCGTCGGAGATGTCCTCTCGGTCCGGATTCGCGGGACTCTGGAGTCCGAGCTCGCGATGCGCTTTCAGCAGCTGACGGGCGCGGTGATGGCAAAGGGCGTCGAGGACACCGCCTTCTACCGCTACCACCGCCTCGTCTCGCTCAACGAGGTGGGAGGCGATCCGGCCCACTTCGGGGTGACGCCGGCGGAGTTCCACGCGGCGAACCTGAGCCGCCTCAACGCCTGGCCGAACGCCATGCTGACGACAAGTACGCATGACACCAAGCGTGCCGAGGACGTTCGGGCCCGCCTCCACGTCCTGTCCGAGATCCCCGAGGCGTGGGCCGCCGCGGTCAACCGCTGGTCCGCACGCCTGGCGCGTCGCCGTACCGCTGACCTGCCCGACCGAAACGCCGAGTACCTGTTCTTCCAGACGCTGGTTGGAACGTGGCCGATCGAGACCGACCGCCTCGCACCCTACCTCGTCAAGGCGGCCCGGGAAAGCCAGGTCCGTACCTCGTGGGCCTCGCCCGACGAGGACTACGAGGTCGCGCTGGCGGCCCTTGCGGAGGCTGCCCTCACGGACTCAGGATTCCGGGACGACCTCGAGGCATTCCTTCGGCCCGTGATCGAGGCTGGCCGGATCAACTCGATCGCCCAGACGATCCTCAAGCTCACCTCGCCGGGCGTGCCCGACCTCTACCAGGGCACGGAACTGTGGGACCTGAGCCTGGTGGACCCTGACAATCGGCGGCCGGTCGATTTCGAACGCCGAGCCTGGATCCTCGATCAGCTGGCTGGCGCGACCGTCGAGACCGCCCTCGACGGGATGGACGAGGGCTGGCCGAAGTTGTGGGCCATCCAGCGAACCCTGGGACTTCGATCCCGGCGGCCCGAGGTATTCGACGGCCGCGGCACCTACGCGCCGCTGCGACCCTCCGGGCTTCATCGGGACCGGATCGTCGGCTTCGTCCGCGGCGGTGATGTCGCCGTCATCGTCCCGCGCCTGAGCCTTGGACTGCAGGGGCGAGCGTGGGGCGACCCAAACGCATGGGGCGACACGAGCGTCACGCTACCCGCAGGTCGATGGACCAACGTCCTGGCGGACGATCCGGTGGGCGGCGGGACCGTGACCGCCGGACCCACGATCGAGGGAGGGCGGACCCCGATCACGAGCCTCCTGGCCAGGTTCCCGGGCGCGGTCCTGGTACGAGCCGCGAAGAGCGCCGCACAAGGCGCGGCGCCCGGATCTCCGTCGTGACCGACGACCCCAGGGCCCCAGGGCGTCCCGTCCCACTCAGGGTCTGGGCACCGCGGGCCTCGTCGGTGGACCTCGTCACGGAGACCGACGACGGGCCGAGTGCGCCGAGAGCGCTCCAGGCCGACGCCGGGGGCTGGTGGTCCGGCGCCTGGGACGACCTTGGAGCGGGTACGGACTACCGGTTCTCCCTCGATGGCGGACCGCTGCTCCCCGATCCTCGCTCGCCCTGGCAACCGGGCGGCGTGCACGGTCCCTCGCGAATCGTCGATCATGGCGCCTTCCCCTGGACCGATACCGACTGGCAGCCGACGCCCATGGGGCGGGCCGTGATCTACGAGCTGCACGTCGGGACCTTCAGCCCCGAGGGAACCTTCGACGGCGTGATGAAGCGATTGGACCACCTGATCGATCTTGGTATCACGCACGTCGAGCTGATGCCGGTCAACGCCTTTCCGGGCCGCCACGGCTGGGGGTACGACGGCGTGGCCCTCTTCGCGGTGCACGACCCGTACGGCGGCCCGGAGGGCCTGAAGCGGCTCGTGGACGCGTGTCATGGCCGGGGGCTGTCTGTCCTGCTCGACGTCGTCTATAACCATTTCGGGCCGGATGGCAACTACACCGGCGCCTACGGCCCGTACCAGACAGATCGCTACCGGACGCCATGGGGGGCGGCCATCAACCTGGATGGCCCCGGCAGCGACGAGGTCCGGCGCTTCGTCCTCGACAACGCCCTTGGATGGCTCCGCGACTACCACTTCGACGGCCTGCGGATCGACGCCGTCCATGCCTTCGTGGATACCTCGGCCCGGCACCTGCTCGAGGAGCTCGCCGACGAGGCCAGCGGGTTGTCTTCGGCGCTCGGTCGCGACCTCGTCCTGATCGCCGAGAGCGACCTGAACGACCCCCGCCTCGTCCGGTCGCCGGCGGATGGCGGCTACGGGATCGGCGCGACCTGGAGCGACGACCTGCACCATGCCATCCACGTCGCCCTGACCGGGGAGCGGCTGGGCTACTACGAGGACTTCGTGGGCTTGCCGGACATCGAGCGGGCGATGCGGGACATCTACGTCTACGGCGGACGGTACTCGGCGCATCGCGACCGGCGGCACGGGCGATCGCCCGAAGGGCTCGAGCCGGGGCAGTTCGTCGGCTTCTCCCAGAACCACGATCAGGTCGGAAACCGCGCCGCCGGCGAACGACTGGCCCACCTGGCAGGTAACGACGCTGCCCGTGTCGGGGCAGCCCTCGTCCTCGCGGGCCCGTTCGTCCCGCTCCTCTTCCAGGGCGAGGAATGGGCCGCAGCGACGCCGTTCCAGTACATGACCGATCACCAGGACCCGGAGCTTGCCCGCCTGGTCAGTGAAGGTCGACGAAGCGAGTTCGCGACCTTCGGATGGGCGCCCGACGAGGTCCCCGACCCGCAGGACCCCGCGACCCTCGAACGCTCTCGCCTGGACTGGTCCGAGCCGACGCGCGAACCGCACGCCGGGATGCTGGACTGGTATCGCCGACTGATCGACCTCCGCCGGTCGATCCCCGGACTGTCCGACGGGCTGCGACCGACGGTCCGCACCGACGCGGAGCTCGGCTGGTTGAGCCTGGATGGAGGTGCGGTGGCCGTCCTGGCCAACCTCGGGCCCGATGCCGCCACGATCCCCTTCCCCGGCGACCGCGGCGACGCGAACTGGCAGGTCGCGGCGGGTTCCGCCATCGGCATCGCCGTGGAACCAGGGGGAGTGCGGATGCCGTCCATGTCGGCCGCGGTCGTCGTTGCAGGGCCGGTCGCCAGCGGTGGCAGCGTTTGACACGCTCGACGGGTCTGGCCTACGGTCAGGGCCACTCGCCGGCCCATACACTGACTCACGGCCCGCGGACTCTCACCGCTCAGAAGGGGGACGTATCTCTACTCTTCCACGCGTGAAATCCACGACCACCGCGGCCTCGGACCCGGCGCCCGGACACCGGTCCGCGTTACTGGCATACCCAGAGGACGGACGACGCCGGGCGATCGTCGATTCGATCGCGCCGGCAGTCGACGGCGGGCGCTTTCCCGCCAAGCGCGTGGTCGGCGACACGGTCGTCGTGGAAGTGGATGCGTTCGCCGATGGCCATGACGTCGTCTTTGTGCGGCTGCTCCATCGACCGCCGGGGGAAACTGGCTGGACCGAAGTGGCGATGGAGCCGCTTGGAAACGATCGCTGGCGCGCCACGTTCGTCGCCAACAGCCTCGGTCGACACGCCTATACCGTGGCCGCGTGGACCGACCCTTGGGCCACCTGGCGACAGGACCTGCGCAAGCGAATCGATGCCGGGCAGGATGTTTCGGTCGACCTCCTGATCGGTGCCGCCCTGGTGACCGGTGCGCAGGCCCGCGCCCGCGCGGCCGGCAAGACCGCTGACGCGGCCGCGCTCGAAGCCCGAAGCGCCGACCTCAGTGCGAGCACCGCCGCCGTCGGCCGGGCCGCTCGCGCCCTGGACGACGCGCTCGATGCCCTCATGGTGCGACATACGGATCGCACCCATCAGACCATCCACGAGCCAGCGCTCGAACTGATCGTGGAGCCGGTATGGGCCCGCTTCTCGACCTGGTACGAGTTGTTCCCGCGATCAGCCTCTCCGGATCCGCGGCGCCACGGGACGCTTCGTGACGTGATCGGCCGCCTGCCGTACATCGCCGGGCTCGGGTTCGACATCCTGTACCTGCCGCCGATCCATCCGATCGGGATGAGCTTTCGCAAGGGCCCCAACAACGTCACCGAGGCGGACCAGGCGGATCCCGGCGTGCCGTGGGCGATCGGGTCGGCCGAGGGTGGCCACGAGGCGGTCCACCCGCAACTCGGGACGCTCGCCGATCTGCGCGCGCTCGTCGCGGCGGCCGATGCCAAGGGGATTGCGGTCGCGCTGGACATCGCGTTCCAGGCGTCACCTGATCATCCAGCGGTGACCAGCCACCCGACGTGGTTCCGCCAGCGACCCGACGGGACCGTCCAGTACGCCGAGAACCCGCCGAAGAAATACCAGGACATCTATCCGTTCGACTTCGAGTCGGAGGACTGGCGTGGGCTGTGGGCCTACCTGGAGGGCATCTTCCGGCACTGGATCGAGCAGGGCATTCGGGTCTTCCGGGTGGACAACCCGCACACCAAGGCCTTCCCGTTCTGGGAGTGGGTGATCGCCCGGATCAAGGCTGATCATCCGGACGTCCTCTTCCTGGCCGAGGCGTTCACGCGCCCGCGCGTCATGTACCGGCTGGCCAAGGTCGGATTCAGCCAGTCCTACACCTACTTCACGTGGCGGACGAAGAAGCGCGAGCTCACGGAGTACTTCACGGAGCTGTCGCGGCCGCCCGTGTCCGAATTCTTCGGGCCGTGCGTCTGGCCCAACACGCCGGACATCCTGCATGCCAGCCTCCAGGAGGGCGGTCGGGCGATGTTCCAGGCACGCTACGTCCTGGCCGCGACACTGGCTTCGAGCATCGGGATCTACGGACCCGCCTACGAGCTTGGGGAGAACGTCCCGCGGGAGCCGGGCAGCGAGGAATACCTCGACTCGGAGAAGTACCAGCAGCGCACCTGGGACCTCGACGACCCCGCCAGCATCGCTCCGCTCATCGGACGGATCAATCGCATCAGGCACGAGCATCGAGCGCTGCAGTCGCACGGCAGCCTCACCTTCCACCAGATCGACGACGAGCAGCTGATTGCCTACTCGAAGCGGACCGAGGATCGGTCCGACCGGATCCTGACGATCGTCAGCCTGGCGCCCGGCGAAGTCCGGCGAGGGACCCTCGAACTCGACCTGGCTGACCTCTGGCTCGACCCGGAGCGTCGGATCGAGGTCGAGGACCTGCTCAGCGGCAAGGTCGAGACCTGGAAGGGCAGCCGCATCGCCATCGAGATCGACCCGGCCATCCTGCCAGCGCGCGTGCTCCACCTGCGGGCGCAGGCCTGATGGCGACGAAGGGATCCCGGGCTGCGGCCAGCCAGGCGATCGGTGACGAGGCCCTCTGGTACAAGGATGCGGTCATCTACGAGGTGCCCGTGCGCGCCTATCGCGACAGCAACGGGGACGGGATCGGCGATTTCGCCGGCTTGACCGAGAAGCTGGACTACATCCGCGACCTCGGGGTCACGGCGATCTGGATCCTGCCGTTCTACCCCAGTCCGCTGCGTGACGACGGCTACGACATCGCCGACTTCACCGCCGTTCACCCGAGCTACGGAACGCTGCGCGATGTCAGGAAACTCATCCGGGAAGCCCACAAGCGCGACCTCCGGGTGATCACGGAACTCGTCTGCAACCACACCTCGGACCAGCACGCCTGGTTCCAGCAGGCCCGCCGGGCCAAGCCGGGATCGTCGGCCCGGGACTTCTACGTCTGGAGCGATACGCCGGACCGGTACACCGATGCCCGGATCATCTTCACCGACACCGAAACCTCCAACTGGACCTGGGATCCGGTCGCCGGCGCCTACTACTGGCACCGCTTCTTCTCCCATCAGCCCGATCTGAACTTCGAGAACCCGGCGGTCCACGCGGCGATCTTCAAGGCCATGGACTTCTGGCTCGAGATGGGCGTCGACGGCCTCCGCCTGGACGCGATCCCCTATCTCTACGAGCGGGAGGGCACGAACTGCGAGAACCTCCCCGAGACCCACGCCTTCCTCAAGAAGCTGCGCGCCCACGTCGACGAGACGTTCCCCGGCCGGATGCTCCTGGCCGAGGCGAACCAGTGGCCCGAGGATTCCGTCGAGTACTTCGGTGATGGCGACGAATGCAACATGGCGTTCCACTTCCCGGTCATGCCGCGGATGTTCATGGCCGTCCGAATGGAAGATCGGCTGCCCATCGTGGACATCATGGAGCAGACCCCACCGATCCCAGCCAATGCCCAGTGGGCGATGTTCCTCCGCAACCACGATGAGTTGACGCTCGAGATGGTCACCGACGAGGAACGCGACTACATGTACCGCGCGTATGCCTACGACCCGCAGATGCGGATCAACGTCGGCATCCGCCGCCGACTGAGTCCCCTGCTCGGCAACAACCGGCGTCGGATCGAGTTTATGAACGGACTTCTGTTCTCGTTGCCGGGCACGCCCGTCCTCTACTACGGGGACGAGATCGGTATGGGCGACAACGTCTTCGCCGGCGACCGCAACGGGGTCCGGACCCCCATGCAGTGGAGCGGCGACCGGAATGCCGGGTTCTCGAGCGCCAATCGCCAACAGCTCTATCTGCCGGTGATCGTCGATCCGGAGTATCACTACGAGGCCATCAACGTCGAGGTCCAGCAGGCCAACCCGCAGTCGCTCCTGTGGTGGATGAAGCGTCTGATCGCGCTGCGCAAGGAGCACCCCGCCTTCCGGCGTGGGACCCTGGAGTTCCTGCACCCGGAGAACCACCGGATCCTGGCGTTCCTGCGCGAGCACGATGGCGAGACGGTGCTCGTGGTGGCCAACCTGTCCCGGTTCGTCCAACCGACCTCGCTCGACCTGGCCGCCTTCGCGGGACGGGTGCCGGTCGAGTTGATGGGTCGTGTCGAATTCCCGCCGATCACGGAGGCCGGGTACCCGCTCTCGCTCGGGCCACACGCCTTCATGTGGTTCATCCTCGAGACCCCGCCGGCAAGCCAGGGGCCGGGGTCCGAAGTCAGCCCGGATGAGCTCCCGCTCGTCCCCGCGTCGGGGTCGCTCGTCGATATGTTCGCCGCGAACCGCGTGTCGGCAATCCAGCCGATCCTCCGCGCATGGATCCGCGAGCGGCGATGGTTCCGGAGCCGGACGCGGCACATCAAGGCAATCCAGATCCGCGACATCGTGTCCGTTCCCGTCACCGGTCGCGACGCTGCAATCGTGCTTGCCGAGGTCGTCTACGCCGATGGGGATCCCGAACTCTACCTGCTGCCGTTCACGATCCTGACCCACTATGAAGCCGCACCCATCCTCGAGTCCAGCCCGCACGCCGCGGTGGCGCGGATCGGGTCGACGGGTGAAAGCGAGGTGGACCGACTGCTGGTAGATGCCACGCTCGACCCGTCGTTCATGACGGCGCTCCTCGATGTCGTCGGGGACCGGCGGCGGCTCCGGGGTCGGTCCGGCGAACTCAGCGGACGACCTGAAAAGGCGTTCCGATCCATCGTCGGCCCCAGGGCGGACGCGCTCATCCCGGCCGCGATCCGGGGCGAGCAGAGCAACAGCTCGACCATCTTCGGGGACCGGGCGATCCTCAAGCTCTACCGGGTCACCCAGGCGGGCACCAACCCGGACCTCGAGGTCGGAGCGATGCTGACGGCCAGGGGTTTCGAGCAGACACCGGCCATCGCCGGATCGATCGAGTATCACCCCGATGGCGGAGCGACCATGACGGCGGCCCTGGTCAACGCGTTCGTCCCGAACCAGAGCAACCTGTTCGTCCACACGCTCGAGGAGCTCGGCGGCTTCTTCGAGCGAGCGGCGGCCAATCCGCGAGCGGCCGACCTGCAGGACCTGGACCCGGCCCACCTGCTGACGGCCGCCAGGCTGGATCCGCCCGTCGAGGTCCACGAGACGATCGACACCTACCTCGAGACGGCCCGCCTGGCTGGCAGCCGGACCGGCGAGATGCACCTCGCCCTGGCCGGTGTCACGGGCAACAGCGCCTTCGCGCCGGAGCCGTTCAGTGAGCTCTACCAGCGCTCGCTCTTCCAGTCGATCGGTGGCTCGACGCGCCGATCACTCGACCTCCTGGCGCGCCGCATCTCGACCCTCCCGGACGACGTTCGGGACGAGGCGGCCGAGGTGCTCAGTCGGCGTGGATCCATCGACTCCCACCTCCGGGTCCTCCTCAGCCGCAAGTTCGGCGGCATGCGGATCCGGACGCATGGAGACCTCCATGCCGAGCAGATCCTGTACACCGGGCGCGACCTGGTGATCATCGACTTCGAAGGTGAGCCGACGCGACCCCTCAGCGAGCGACGGCTCAAGCGCTCCGCCCTGCGCGACGTGGCCGGCATGCTCCGCTCGTTCCACTACGCCAGCTACGGATCCCTCCTGCGACCCGAGATGGGGGCGGCCATCCGGCCCGAGGATGCCGATCAGCTCGATGGCTGGGTCATGACCTGGAACCGCTGGGTGGGCGCAGCATTCCTGGCCGGGTATCGGGAGGCAGTGGCTGGAGCGACCTTCCTGCCTGCCGATGATGCCGAGTGGGCAACGCTGCTGCGGGCGTTCATGCTCGAGAAGGCCTGCTACGAACTCGCCTATGAGCTGAACAATCGACCGGGCTGGGTGAGGATCCCGATCCGCGGGATCCTCCAGCTCCTCGGCGGATGAGTACGACGCCGGATCCTGCGGCCGTCCGCATCAGGCGGATCGCCGAGGCCCGGTACGGGATTGAAAGCGCCCCCACCGGCCGGCGCGGCGATGTCGGACTGGCAGATGGTGCGACCGCACGGGCCGTTGCTGCCCGGATGAATGCGGCCCGGCCCGCCGGCGGTCCGTACGTCGTCCCCGGGGACTTGTCGGCTCTGAGCCTCCTGCACGAGATCTCTCACCTCCTCGTCGAACGCTACGAGACGACCGTCAAGCCCGCCGCTCGGTCACGCGCCGCCGATCGGATCACCCAGCTCGGCCCCGATGGCGAGGCCGTTCTGCGCCGCTTCACGGAGGAGTTCCCGAGCCGAGCACCGACCCCGGACGATCCGGCGAGTGTGGTCGGCGAGCTGTTGCTCACCCGGCTCGCCAATGAGAATCCGGCGGCCACCCCGCTCCGCGAGCTGTTCGACGACCGTCCGCTCGCGGCCGAGGTTCCATACCGTCGGGCGCTCGAGGAGCTCGAGGCCTTCTTCGAGGGGACCGGGGAGGGCGACGGCCCGAAATTCGCCGGGGGAGACATGGGCGAGAGCCTGCTGGAGGTGCTGCGCGCACCGGCGAGGCACGCTCCGACGTCGCTGGCCGGCCAGCTCCGCTATGTCCGCGATCACTGGCCGGCCCTGCTGGGCAACGACCTGGGAGGATTGCTCGATCGCCTGGAGGTCACCCTCGGCGTCCTTGTCGAGGAAGAACTGGGCCTTCATCGCCGCTTCGGGGGCGGCCCGGGCCCCGAGGCTGGCGTGCGCCACGACGGGCCGGAGTTCACGGGACAGGAGACCGAGATCGAGCGCTTCAGCAGCGACTCGGCCTGGATGCCTCGGCTGGTCCTGATGGCCAAGTCGACTTACGTCTGGCTCGACCAGCTCTCCAGGCGCCACGAGCGGGACATCCGGTCGCTCGACGCCATCCCCGATTCGGAACTGGACAAGCTGCGTGACTGGGGCATCACCGGGCTCTGGCTGATCGGGCTCTGGCAGCGGTCCATCGCCTCGGAGACGATCAAGCGGCGCCGTGGCAACCCGGACGCCGTGGCGTCGGCCTATTCGCTCGACGACTACCGCATCGCGGACGATCTCGGGGGTGAGGCCGCCTACGCCAACCTCCGCGACCGCGCCTGGGCCCGGGGCATCCGCCTCGCCAGCGACATGGTCCCGAACCACATGGGCATCGACTCGCACTGGGTGGTGGAGCACCCCGAGTGGTTCCTCTCGGTCGCGGAACCGCCGTACCCCGCCTACACCTTCGACGGGCCGGACCTCTCGCCGGATAGCCGCGTTTCCATCGTCCTCGAGGACCACTACTGGGACGCGACCGACGCCGCGGTCGTCTTCAAGCACCACGATCACGCGTCCGGGACCAGCCGCTACATCTATCACGGCAACGACGGCACCAGCTTCCCGTGGAACGACACCGCCCAGCTGGACTTCATCAAGGCCGAGGTCCGCGAACAGGTCATCCAGACGATCCTCGACGTCGCCAGGCGCTTCCCGGTCATTCGATTCGATGCGGCGATGGTCCTCGCCCGCAAGCACGTCGAGCGGCTCTGGTGGCCGCTGCCTGGTGCCGGCGACGGCATTCCGTCGAGGGCAGAACACGCGATGCGCAAAGCTGCATTCGAGCGCCTCATGCCGACCGAGTTCTGGCGTGACGTCGTCGATCGCGTGGCGGCCGAAGTCCCGGATACGCTCCTTCTCGCCGAGGCGTTCTGGCTGATGGAGGGCTATTTCGTCCGGACCCTCGGGATGCATCGCGTCTACAACAGCGCCTTCATGCACATGCTCCGCGACGAGGACAACGCCGGCTATCGCAAGGTCATCCGCGAAACGCTCGAGTTCGACCCGGCAATCCTCGAGCGGTACGTGAACTTCATGAGCAACCCGGACGAGGAGACGGCGCTCGAGCAGTTCGGCTCCGGCGACAAGTACCTTGGCGTTGCCACGCTCCTCGTCACCCTGCCGGGCCTCCCGATGCTCGGACACGGGCAGGTGGAGGGATTCACCGAGAAGTACGGCATGGAGTTCCGGCGGGCCCGCCTCGACGAACGTTCAGACACCGCCCTGGTGGAGCAGCACGAGCGCCACCTCTTCCCGCTCGTCCATCGCCGCGGTGTGTTCGCGGGCTCCAACCAGTTCCTCCTGTACGACCTCGTTCGCGATGACGGGACGGTGGACGAGAACGTCTTCGCCTACTCAAACGGCGCCGGTCCGGATCGCTCCCTGATCGTCTACCACAACACCTTCGCCGAAACGGCCGGC
>JBDSJV010000243.1:0-3024 GCA_039917225.1 Candidatus Limnocylindrales bacterium | reverse complement strand
GCCGCCGGTCGTGGCCGTCCAGAGCGGGGTGCAGCTCCCGCCACCGCTGGAGCAACCGACCGCGAAGGCATACAGTTTGCCATTGCCGGATCCGACGTAGACCACGCCATCGGCGACCGCAGGAGAGGAATGGGAGATCTGGTCGCCGGTGGTGGCCGTCCAGAGCGGGGTGCAGGTTCCACCGCCCGTAGAGCAGCCGACCGCGAAGGCATAGAGCTTGTCGTCCTCGGACCCGACGTAGACGACGCCGTCGGCGACCGCAGGGGAGGAGCTGATCTGGTTGCCGGTGGTGGCCGTCCAGAGCGGGGTGCAGGTCCCACCACCGCTCGAGCAGCCGACCGCGTAGGCATACAGCTTGTGGTCGGTGGACCCGACGTAGACCACGCCGTCGGCGACCGCGGGGGAGGAGAAATGGGCCCAGCCCATGGGACCGGTCCACACCACCCCCAGGGCGGCCACGTTGGAGGGAGACAGAATCGTCTCCTGGGTGTTGTGGCCCTGGCTGGTCGGGCCGTTACGGAACTGCGGCCAGTCTCCGGTCCGGGTGCAGGCCGTGAGCGTCAGCAGCGCAACCACGGCGAAGGAGACGAGCCGACGCATCATTGGATTCGTAACCTCTCATTGGTCCGGGCGACCGATCGTCGCCGGGCGGTGCGCACCATGCACCGGTGCGCGGGACGATACTCGGTCTGGTCTGGGTGGGGGTCACCTGAAGCATGCCTGCCACGATGCCCAGACGATCGAAGCGCTGAGATCGCGTATCGCCCGCTCCTACCTGACACTCATGCGCAAAGGAGGCAGATGAGATCGCCCTGATGGCTGATCTTGCACGCCCGCCGTGCAGGCGAGGGGGGGCTGTACTCCGCGGCCGCCCCGCGGGGAGATACGCACGCTCAGCGTGCAGGCCCGGGAGTCGCGGGACCGGGCGAGGGCGGATTGTGCAGCCGCGGGCGGGTGCCGACCCTTCCGCGCAGGTCGGTCCCCGTCGCCCACCGCAAGTTGCACCTGTGCGCACTGGGTCCACTGTGATTGTGCGTGCCACGGTCGAACGTGTGACCCGTCGGAAAACACATGTGACATCGCCTTCCTGCCGGACGAGGTGGGCCTCACGCTGTGGGGCTGTCCGGAATGCACTCCCGTTGAGCGCGCCGCGCACTACCTGGGGTGCGAGTTGATCGGCTGGAATGTGCCACTGGAGCGGGTCCTGGCCGGCCCGCGCTGATCGCCCGCGTCTAGCTCGGCCGTTCCCGCCGAACTGCAACCTGCTGGCCGCGGATCTTGGCCCGTCGCAGCGCGTCAGCGACGGCATCGACGACGTTCAACTGAACGTCGACGAGGGCGAAGTCATCGAAGATCTGGATCGCTCCGACCACGGAGCCCGGGACGCCGGCTTCGTTGGCGATGGCGCCCACGAGATCGCCGGGCCGAAGGCCGGCGCGTCGACCTCCGCCGACCCAGAGCTGTGCCCAGTTGCCGTCCGCAACGGACGGATGCGGCCGCCCAGCCTCGCGTGGACCTCGGGGTACCGGTCCGCGCCCTCCCTGGGCGCCACGTGGCCCGAAACCGGGTCCGAAACCGGGCGCTCGACCCGGTCCGTCGCGAGGACCGGGGCCCCGGCCTCCAGGCCCGCCACGCGCCAGGCCCGGGCGCGCTGGCTGTGCATCGTGAAGAAAGGCCGGAGCCAGCTCCGTGTCGTCGGCGCCCCCGGAAGCACCCTCGACGAGCGAGACCGCGGCCAGCGCAATATCGACCAGGTCGAACTCCTCGGACAGCGGTTCCACCACGCCCCGGAGTCGATCGTGATCGCCGGCGAGCAGTGCCTCGCGCAGGTTGCCGCGCAGGATCTCGACGCGGCGTTCGCGCAGGTCCGCAACGGTGGGCAGGCGCTCGATCGAGAGCTTCGTCCTGGTCGCCGCTTCGATGTTCCTGAGCATTCGATGCTCCCGCGGCTCGACCAGGGTGATAGCAACGCCCTCACGACCTGCGCGCCCCGTCCGGCCGATCCGGTGGACGTATTGATCGGGATCCGATGGGACATCGTAGTTGACGACGTGGCTGACATGATCGATATCCAGGCCACGCGCGGCGACATCGGTCGCGACGAGCACGTCGAGGGAGCCATCTCGGAAGCGGCCCATGATCCGGTCGCGGCCCTCCTGGGCGAGGCCACCGTGGAGGGCGCCCGCGTCATGACCTCGGCCGCTGAGCGCCTCGGCCAGGTCGTCAACCTCGCCGCGGGTCCGGGCGAAGACGAGGGCCGAGGTGGGATCCTCGACATCGAGGATTCGGCACAGGGCCGCCAGCTTGTCCGGCCGACGCACGACGTACGCGGTCTGGCGCACTTTGGCCACTCCGTCGCCAGCATTCTTCTCGGCGTGCAGGCTGACCCGGGCGGGTTCCCGGAGGTGGCGCCTGGCGATCTTAGCGATCACCGGTGAGATCGTGGCTGAGAACAGCGCCGTCTGCCGCTCCTTCGGGGTCGCGGCCAGGATGATGTCGAGGTCCTCGGCAAACCCCATGTCCAGCATCTCGTCCGCCTCATCGAGCACGACCCAGCGGACGGCGTCGAGGTGCAGGCTTCCGCGCCTGAGGTGATCGACGGCGCGCCCGGGAGTCGCGACCACGATATCGACGCCTCGGCTGAGGCCTCGAAGCTGCTGGTGGATCGGCTGGCCGCCATACACCGGCACCACGCGCGTCCCGAGGGCCTTGCCGTACGTCTGGAACGCCTCCGCCACCTGCATCGCCAGCTCGCGGGTCGGCACGACGACGAGGGCCATCGCCGGCCCGGTTCGAGCCCGGTCGAGATTGAGTTGGGACAGGATGGGCAGGGCGAACGCAGCCGTCTTGCCGGTCCCCGTGGGCGCCTGGGCGAGAAGGTCGCGCCCGGCGAGGAGGAGCGGGATTGCCTCGGCCTGGATTGGGGTCGGCTCTTCGTACCCGAGGGCGGTCAGGGTCCCGAGCAGTATCTCGGGCAGGCCGAGTCCAGTGAATGCACTCGCTTCGGGGTCCGGCGCGGGCTCC
>JBDSJV010000242.1:0-5857 GCA_039917225.1 Candidatus Limnocylindrales bacterium | reverse complement strand
CATGGGCGGAGCGTTCCGCGATGCTGGCGGAAGCGCGCCGAGAGGCGGTCGCCGCGGCGCTGGACCGAGCGGCGCTGGTCAGAGCCGCGGATGTGGCGCCGTCCGCTCGGCCGGTGCTCGTGCCGCTGGATGCTGACGACCTCGAGCCCATCGAGTCGTTCCTTGCCGATGGGGTCGCCGAGCTCGCTCCCGGGACCTTCGGCTGGCTGATCGATCAGTGGGAGACGCTCGCGGGCAGCCGGACCGACGGAGCTCGCGCGCCCGCCGAGGAACCGCCCGCCGAGGAACCGCTCCCATGACCGATCCCGGGCGTCGTCCATACGCCCTCGTCACCCACTCGTATTACGAGGAGGATCCGCGGGTTCGGCGCCAGGCCGAGGCCATCGTGGCGAGTGGACGGCCCGTTGACGTCATCTCCCTGCGTCGGTCGGGGGAGCAGCCCGATGGCGAGGTCGGGGGAGTCCAGGTGCATCGGATTGACGTCCAACGGCACCAGGGCGCCGGCATCGGGACCTATCTCGCCGAGTACCTCGATTTCTTCGTCCGTGCTGCCGTACGACTGGCGCGAGCGCATCGACGGCGACACTACGCGCTGGTCCAGGTGGCAACCCTGCCGGACTGGCTCGTGCTGGCCGCGGCGCCGCTGCGCCTGGCCGGGGTTCCCGTCCTCATCGATCTCCACGAATCGATGCCGGATTTCTTCCGCAGCCGGTTCCCCGGTGCGGCCAATCCGCTGGTCCATCGGGGCCTCCTCCTCGCCGAGCGGGCATCGATCGCCGCGGCCAGTCACGCCATCACGGTCAACGAGGCCCTGCGGGATCGACTGCTCGGGCTTGGGGTGGCGGCGGCGCACGTCAGCGTCGTCCGCAACACGCCGTCGCTGGCGCGGTTCGATCCATCGGCCCACGCGCCCCGGCCATTCATGGCCGACGGAATCTTGCGGCTCGTCTACGCGGGGGCGCTGACCCCCACGTACGAGCTGGATGTCGCGATTCGTGCTGTTGCCGGGCTGCGAGATGAGCGCCCGGATCTGGCGGTCCACTTCGACGTCTACGGGCGCGGCGATTCGGCCGGCGACCTCGCAGCGCTGGCGGCACAGCTCGGTATCGGCGATCGGGTGACGTTGCACGGTCGAATTCCGCTCGACGAGGTGCCGGCCGCGATTGCACGGGCGGATATCGGGCTGGCGCCGACCCGACGCGACGCGTTCACGGATTCGAGCCTGTCCACCAAGATCCTCGAGTACGCCGCCATGCGCCGCGCGGCCGTGGCATCCCGTCTCCCGCTCGTCGTCCGGATCTTTCCGGATGGTGTCATCGCCACGTACGAGGCTGGGGACCCGGGGGATCTGGCCGCAGCCGTCCTCGGGCTTGTCGATGCCCCGGGCGCTCGTGAGTCGGCGATCGAAAGCGCTGCCGGGGTGGTTGCCGGCATGTCGTGGGAGCGCGACGCGGAGGCCTACCTCGCCCTGCTCGACGGCTTCGCCCGGGATGGATGATGCGTTGCGGTACGATACGCGCCCCGTCCGCGCGCCGGCAGTCGGTCGCGCCATCAACCAACCTGCAGGGAACTAGCTCCGTATGACGCTCCGTGCCAAGCCCGTTGTCAAGGGTCCAGGCCGATCCGGCTGGAACTCCGACGACCGCAAGACCTTCCTGACCAACCTGGCCTTCGTCCTGTCGATCGTCGTCTCCATCCTGCTCCTGATCGGCTATGCCGGATTCTCGTGGTACAGCGATCACCTCGGAGCGGCGGCAACCGTCGACGGCGTGACGATCAGCCGAGACGATCTCCGCCAGCGGACCGCGATCGAGGACTTCCGGATCAAGTACACGGAATCTCGAATCCGTACGCTCCAGGCGGGCGGCCGTCTGTCCGAAGCGGCGGCCTCGAGCCAGCTCCAGTTCCTGGCGGAGCGTTCCCAGAACGTTGCGGGCGTGGCGCTCGAGCGGCTGATCGACAGCACGGTTCAGTCGAAGCTCGCCACCGAGGCCGGGATTTCCATCAGCGATGCCGAGATCGATGCCCAGCTGGTCACCGAGGCAACCATCGTCGAGCAGCGGCATGTCTTCACCATCGAGATCACGCCCGCGATTGACCCGGCGACGGGCAAGCCCAGCGAAGCCGAAACGGCGGCTGCCAAGGCAACGGCGGAGGCCGCACTTGCGAAGCTCACGGCCGGGACGTCGTGGGATGACGTGGCGAAGACGACCTCGGACGCCATTTCGGCCGCACAGAACGGCGACCTGGGCTGGCTGCCTGAGGACAGTGGCTACGACAAGGCCTTCATGACGGCTGTCTTCACGGCGAATGTCGACGAGCCAACCGACGTCATCGAGGGCGAGGAGGGGGTCTTCCGGATCGGGCGGGTCACCGAGGTGGCGCCATCGACCGTGGACCAGACCTACTCGGTTCGTCTCGATGATGCCGGGATCAAGCCGGAGGCCTATCGCGAGGTGGTCCGTGCCGACCTCGTCCGAACCGCCCTCGACGACAAGATCGTGGCCGATCTCTCCAAGCCCTCGCTGCAGCGGCACGTGGCCCAGATCTACATGGCCTCCGGCCCTCCTCAGCCAGAGGGTGTCAAGGTCCGCCACATCCTGATCTCGCCGAACCATGATCCCGCTGGTGCGGCCGAGCTTCCTGCGGACGATCCGGCCTGGGCGGCTGCGGAGGAGGCGGCGCAGGCGCTGTACACGCAGCTCCTCAAGGATCCAACCCAGTTCGACGAGCTTGCCCGCACGAAGTCGGACGAGCAGGCGGCCATCAGCTCCGGCGGAAAGCTGCCGTACTTCGACCGGTCGAGCCAGATCGATACGGCGTTCGGTGTCGCGATCTTCGCGCCCGGTCTCGAGCCCGGGCAGCTCATCCCACCATTCAAGAGTTCATTCGGGTGGCACGTCGTCCAGTTCATGCATCGCTATGACACGGGAGATGCCGACTGGATGGCCAAGTTTCGAACCCAGCTGGTCGAGGGAGCTGACTTCGCCGCAATCGCGCGTGACCAGGGAGAGGGTCCCGAGTCTGCGTTCGGCGGCGACATCGATTGGGTTGCGAAGGGCCAGCTCAGCGATCTGAAGGAAGGGCCGATCTTCGCCACGGCGGTCGATGGTCTCAGTGATGTCGTCACGGTTCCGAGCGACGGCGTCTACCTCTGGAAGATCCTGGGCGAGGAGATGCGGACACCCACCAAGGACCAGATCGCGACCTTCGAGAGCGACGGATTCAACAACTGGTACGCCGCCAGGAAGGCCGCCGTCACGATCACGCGGGACACCGTCACGACCGGCGCGACGGAGTAGGCCCGCGTGCTCGACGAGCTCGTCGCCGAGGCACGCCAGCGCTGGGGTCTTGACCTCCTCGGCGGCCTGCAGGTGGTGATCGCCGGGGCCATCGTGGCCACGCCAGTCGAGCCGTCGCGTCCGGTCCTGATCGTTCCCGCAGCCCTCGTCGGCGTCCACGCGCCCGATGTCGTGGAGCCTATTCCCGGCCGCCATCGATCGGATGTTGCGGATCCGCTCTCGGTCCTGCGGCGCCTGTATCCGCCCGACCACCCCGTGGGGATGCTGGGTGGCGAAGAGTCAACCCTGGCGCGCCTCATTCCCGCCGACCTCGCGCGTCCGCTCTACCTGGCTCCGGTGAGTCCCGAGCTCGCCGTTGCCGGACCGTGGGCCATGCCCTACATCAGCGATCGACTGCGTCGGCCCGATGGCTGCCCATGGGACCTGGAGCAGACGCATCAGACCCTCCGGAGCCACCTGCTCGAGGAGGCCTACGAGGTCTTCGATGCGCTCGAGGACGGCGCGACGCCTGCCCTGGCCGCAGAGCTCGGCGATCTCCTGCTCCAGGTCGTCCTCCATGCCCAGCTGGCCGCGGAAGCGGGCGTGTTCGACCTCGCCGATGTCCAGGCGTCGATCGCGACCAAGATCGTCCGCCGCCACCCGCATGTCTTCGGCGAGGCCACCGCGGCGACCGCCGCGGATGTCAACCGACAGTGGGAACGGATCAAGGAATCCGAACGGGCCGAGGAGGGCGGCGAGGGGACGCCGAAGGGCGCGCTCGACGGCATCAGCCGCTCGCTGCCGGCGCTGGCAGCCAGCCAGGAGATGCAGGAGCGAGCCGCGGCGATCGGCTACGACTGGCCGACGATCGAGGGCGTCCTGGACAAGATCACCGAGGAGCTCGCCGAGCTGGCGCGAGCGCCCGATGCGGGAAACCGGCGCGAGGAGTTCGGCGACCTGCTCTTCGTGGCCGTCAATGTCGGGCGGAAGCTGGGAATCGAGACCGAGGCCGCGCTCCGGGCCGCCAATGACAAGTTCCGAAGCCGATTTGGCCGCGTTGAGCGTATGGTCGCGGAGCGCGGCGTCGCCATTCGCGATCTGGATTTCGAAGCGCTGGACGAGCTATGGGATGCCGCAAAGGCTGAGGAGCGATCACGATGAGCATCGGGAATCCACCACCCGCGACGAGGTCGGACGGGCGCGGGCCGGCCGATCTCCGGCCGATGACCTTCACCCTCAACGTCCAGAAGTGGGCCGAGGGGTCGTGCCGGATCCGGGTCGGGGATACCGAGGTCCTGTGCGCGGCAACGATCGCGGACCGGGTGCCACCGCACCTTCGCGGCAAGGGCACCGGCTGGGTGACCGCCGAGTATTCGATGCTGCCCAGGGCCACCTCCGAGCGCACGGATCGCGAGAGCGTCAAGGGCCGGATCGGTGGTCGGACGCACGAGATCCAGCGACTGATCGGCCGCTCGCTGCGTGGCGTCGTGGATCTCACCAAGCTCGGCGAGCGGACCATCACGGTTGACTGCGACGTCCTCCAGGCGGACGGCGGAACCCGTTGCGCCTCGATCACGGGTGGCTACGTTGCCCTGGCGGCGGCGCTCATGACCTACGGCATGGACCGGTTGATCGTCGGCAAAGTGGCCGGGGTCTCAGTCGGCGTGGTCGGCGGAGCGGCGCTCCTGGACCTCGACTACGGCGAGGATTCGAAGGCCGAGGTGGACTTCAACGTCGTCGGGACCGACGACGGCACCTATGTCGAGCTCCAAGGGACCGCGGAGGGCAAGCCGTTCGACCGCCCGCGTGTTGATGCGCTGCTCGACCTCGCCAACATCGGGCTGACCCGGCTGTTCGAAGCCCAGGGCACGGCGCTGGCCGGCGTGCGCCGGTAATCCGAGCCGTGTCCGAAGCGGACGAGGCGGGGCACTCCCCGCGACTCGTCCTCGCCACGCGCTCGGCCCACAAGCTCCGCGAGCTGGCGGAGCTGCTCAACCTCGCGCCTGGCGTTCTGGTCTCCCTGGACGACCTGGGTATTGATGGCGAGCCCGTGGAGGACGGCCGAACGTTCGAAGCCAACGCGCGGATCAAGGCCCGGTTCGCGGCCGAGGCGACCGGGCTGCCGTCGCTGGCCGATGATTCCGGGATCGAGGTCGACGCGCTCGGCGGGGCGCCCGGCGTCTGGACCCGACGCTATGCGGGGCCGGATGCCACGGACCAGGACAACAACGCCAAGCTCCTGGCCGCACTTCAGGGAGTGCCCCCGGATCAGCGGGGAGCCCGCTACGTGTGCGTCCTCGCGCTCGCCTGGCCGTACCGCCGCGGGCCCCGGGGCGCCATCCCAATGGCTGTCCGTCGTGGGACCTGCCGGGGCCGCATCGCGCTTGAACCGCGCGGCGATGGCGGGTTCGGCTATGACCCGATCTTCGAACCGGCGGCCGAGGCACCCGGCGGTCGAACGCTCGGGCTCTACACGCCCGCCGAGAAGCACGCGATCTCGCACCGCGCCGGTGCCGCGGCCCGGATGGCGCCGATTCTCCGCGAGCTGGGTTTCTAGGGCGCGGGTTCGGCACCGG
>JBDSJV010000241.1:0-6058 GCA_039917225.1 Candidatus Limnocylindrales bacterium | reverse complement strand
GCGATGAGGACCGAGGCGATGAGGTTGGCCAGCACGACGTCGTGCGGGGCCTCGCCCGTCGGCAGGGATCCGGCGCGCGCCCCGATCCGCCGGACGAGACGGTTGCGGCGCGCATTGGCGGTCGTCGCTTCCACGGCAATCTGGTCGGTGTCCACGCCGAGGACGGCCTTGGCCCCGAGCCGGGCGGCGGCGATGGCCAGGATCCCGGAACCGCAGCCAACGTCGAGGACGCGAGCACTCGCCAGATCTCCCCGGTCCGCGGCCTCTTCGATGGCGGCCAGGCACAACCGGGTGGTGGGATGGAGCCCGGTTCCGAAGGCCATGCCCGGATCGAGCGCCAGGACGACGTCGCCGGGCGTCGCTCGATGCCGTCGCCAGGTGGGCCGGATGACGATCCGGCGACCGATCCGCATGACCGGGAAGTGCACCTTCCAGGCACCGGCCCAGTCGCTCTCGTCCACCCGTCGTACCTGCAGTTCGCCGATTGGCCGCAGGCCAAAGGCCTGGAGGTGCGACAACGCCGCCTCCGCCGCGCGGGCGGCGCGGCGTGCCCCTGCGGCATCGTCGGCTGGAATGTAGGCCCGCACGATCGCTGGGCGCGCTGGGTCCACCCGGGCCCCGAGCCCCTCGTCCACCAGCTCGAAGGCTGGCTCGACGCTGGAGCCGCCCGGTGCAAACCGGCCCAGGATCTCGCTGACCGCCTCGACTGCCTCGAGATCGGTTTCGACCGCCAGCTCCAGCCAGGATGAAGCGGCCGGTGGAGTCGAGGTGGTCGACCCGGGCTGCGTGGCCGGTTGGGGCTGCGTGGCCGCGGCCCCGTCGCCGGGCACGGTGCCGCTAGCCGAGCGCGTCACGAACGCGGTCGAGGATCCCGCCGCCGTCTGCCACGACCTCGCCGGCGGCCTCGGCATACGTGTGGAGTGCCTCCCGCTCGGCCTTCGACAGGCGGGTCGGAACGGCGACGTCGATGATCACGTGGAGGTCGCCCCTCGATCCGGTCCGCCGGAGATGCGGGACCCCGCGTCCCCGCAGGCGGATCTCGGTCCCGGGCTGGGTGCCGGGCTTGACCTCCACGTCCTCCTCGCCTTCAACGGTCGGCACGAGAATCCGCGTCCCGAGCGTCGCCTGAGCGATGCCCACGGAGGCTTCGTAGTAGAGCTCGGTCCCGTCGCGCTTGAGGGTGTCGTGCGGTGCGACGTGGACCGCGACATACAGGCTGCCGGCCGGCCCGCCGCGGGGCCCGACCTCACCCTCGTTTGACAGCCGGATCTGATGACCCTCGTCGATCCCGGCAGGAATCTTGACCCGGAGCGTGCTCTTGCGCTCGGTCTGGCCGTCGCCCCGGCAGGTCTCGCACGGCGCCTCGACGGTCTTTCCGTCACCGCGGCAGCGCGGGCAGGTCGTGACGTTGACCATCTGCCCAAGCATCGTCTGGCGGACCGCACGGACCTCGCCGCGTCCGTTGCACTGGGTACAGGTCACCGCGTCGGTACCGGCCTTGGCCCCCGTCCCTGAGCAGGTCTCGCACCGCCCAAGGACCGGGAAATTGATCTCCTTCTCGGTCCCGAGGACGGCCTCCGTGAACGTGATCCGGAGGTCGTAGCGGAGGTCGGAGCCAGCCGCGGGCCGGCCGCGACGCCCCGCGGCGCCACCGGCAGCGCCACCGAAGAACGCATCGAAGATATCGGCGAATCCGCCAAACCCGGCCATGTTGGGATCGCCCTCGACTCCTGCGCTCCCGAAGATGTCGTAGCGCTGCCGCCGTTCCGGATCCGACAGGACCTGGTACGCCTCGTTGATCTCCTTGAAACGTGCCTGCGCGGCGGGGTCGCTGTTGACGTCCGGGTGCCACTGCTGGGCGAGCTTGCGGAACGACTTCTTGATCTCCGCATCGGTCGCGCCGCGATCGAGGCCGAGGGCTGCGTAGTAGTCGGTCGTGGTAGCCATGCAGGCGGAAGTCTACGGGAGGTCGGGCGAGCGGCCGAGATGCGCCGCTAGGGGCGCGCTTCTGCCGCCAGGGCGATGGCCCGTCGCAGGACTGTGTCGAACATCTCCCGGGTCAGCCGTCCGGTGAACGTGTTCTGCTGGCTGGGGTGGTAGGACCCGACCAAGGTTCGCGACCCGATCGCGATCTCGGAACCATGCCCGAACTTCGGCTTGGGTCGCGGGATGGGGTCGCCCATACCCGAGAGCACCCGCAGCACGGCGTCCCATCCGAACTGGCCGAGGGCCAGGATGACCGTGGTCTGGTCGAGGAGGGCGATTTCCCGGGCGAGGAACGGCGCACAGTTGTCGCGTTCGTCGATCGTCGGCTTGTTGGCCGGCGGGGCGCAGCGCACAGCCGCCGCGATCCGCACTCCGCTGAGCGTCAGCCCGTCGTCTGCGCGCCGGCTGGAAGGGCGATCAGCCAGACCTACCTCGTGGAGCGCGCGCCAGAGGAAGTCGCCCGAAGCATCGCCGGTGAAGACCCGGCCCGTCCGGTTCGCGCCATGGGCGCCCGGCGCGAGGCCCACGATCAGCAATCCCGCAGACGGATCTCCGAAACCCGGCGCCGGTCGCCCCCAGTACGGCTCGTCCCGAAAGCGAGCCACCTTCTCGATCGCGACTCGCTCGCGCCAGGCGACGAGTCTCGGGCAGCGGCGGCATTCGACAATCTCGTCACGGAGGGCTTCGAGCGCCTCGTCGCGCGCAACCCCGCTCGGGTTCGTCGGACGGCCCTGGGTCACTTCAGGAGAACCCGGTCCAATCGTCGCGAGGTGATCCACAGCCCGATGCTCCCCATGACGAGCAGGTAGGCGACGTGGAACAGCATTTCGGGACCCAGGACACCAACGGTGAGCCCGCGGATCAGGGCGACGCCCTGGTACAACGGCGTCAGGGCCACGATGCCTCTGATCGCCTCCGGATACGTCTCGATCGGAAAGAAGGTCGCCGAGAACAGGAACATCGGCAGGACCACCACGTTGATCGCATCGAAGTCCTGGGTGGTGCGCATGAACGAGGTCGCAGCCATGCCCGCCGCGCCGATGGCAAAACCAAGTAGCAGCGCGGCCGGGAAAGCCAGGATCGCCAGCGGCGACGTCACGAGCCCCATGACGCTGATGACCGCCATGAAGCCCAGCGCGTACAGTCCGCCGCGGACAAGAGCCCAGCCCAGCTCGCCGATGGCAACATCCCAGACGGCCAGTGGCGTGGCCAGCACGGACTGGAACGTCCGGTTGTAGTTCAGCTTGAAGAAGAAGTTGTAGGTGGCCTCGTTGATCGCGCCGTTCATAGCGCCCGTCGCGAGAAGGGCCGGCGCGACGAACATGGCGTACGGAATCGGGTGGCCGCCGGGCCCGGTGACGTCGCCCACCAGCTGCCCAAGCCCGAAGCCGATGCCCAGCAGGTAGAAGAGGGGCTCGAAGAAGCCCGAGATGATGATCGTCCAGGTCCGCCGGTAGACGAACAGGTTTCGCTCGATCAGGTGCCACGCTCGAGGGACGCGCCGGGCGGCGGCTGGCGCGGGCTGGGCCGTGGCGCTCACGCGGCGAGCTTTTGGCGAACGTTCCGGGCGAAGAGGACGGCCCCGAGCGCCGTGAGCCCGACCAGGACAGCGAGGTGCACCACAGCCCGGACCGGATCGTCGAGGAGGGTCCCGAGCGACGCGCCCCTGGTCAGCTCCACGCCGTGCCAGAGCGGTGACAGCCAGGCGATGGGCTGGATCATCTCCGGGAGCCGACTAACCGGAAAGAATGTTCCGCTGAAGAGGAACAGCGGAGTGACGACCCAGCGGAAGATCGCGCTGAACTTGTCGGGCGTCCGCTGGGTGGCCATGTAGGCCCCCATCAGCCCACTGAACGCCAGCCCCGTCAGGACGGCCGCCGGGATGCCCAGGATGGCGAGAGGCGAGGTCGTCGCCCCGAACAGCGCGCTGACCAGGGTGAAGACGGTGGCGACGAGCAGGAGCCGGAAGGCGATGAAGGCGAGCGTCCCGAGCGCCACGGCTTCTGGGCTGATCGGGGTCGCGTACATGGCGTGGAAGATCCGCCGCCAGACGAGGCCCCGAATGATCGGGAACGTGGCCTCGAAGATCCCGGTCTGCATGGCCGAGCCGGCGAGGAGGCCCGGGGCGAGGAACTGGAGGTAGGTCACGCCCCCGAACGCATCCGGGCTCTGGGCGTTGACCAGGCCCCCGAGGCCCAGGCCCATCGCCATCAGGAAGAGGGTCGGGCTCACGAACGAGGTGAACAGCGAGCCCATGAACACCCGTCGGTAGGTGGTCGCGCGATGCTCGAACACGCGGCTCGCGGCCGCGACGAGAGAGGGCGCTGCTGCTCGCGGGGGCGTTGTCGCGGGTCGCGGGGCCATTGCCGCGGTCGATGCACTGCCGTTCGTTGTCATCGTGGGCCGTCGGTCAGTCGACGAGGGACCGACCGGTCAGTCGGAGAAAGACGTCCTCGAGCGTCGAGCGTCGCACCAGGACCGTCTCCGGGCGAAGACCTCGATCGTGGACTGCGACGGCGACGGCTTCGCCATCGTCGGCGTAGAGCAGCAGCCGATCCGGTAGCTCCTCGACGCGCTCGGCGAGACCGTCGAGCTGGCCGCCGAGGGTCTCCTGGACTCCGGCCGGAAACCGGAGTTCGGTGACCTCACGGGTGCTGTACTCGGCGATCAGCTTGCGGGGTGATCCTTCCGCCACGATCCGTGCCTTGTCCATGATCACGAGGCGGTCGCAGAGCTGTTCGGCCTCGTCCATGTAGTGCGTCGTCAGGACGAGCGTGACGCCGCGCTGCTTCAGCCGGTACAGGCGGTCCCAGAGCAGGTGACGCGCCTGCGGGTCCAGGCCCGTGGTTGGCTCGTCGAGCAGCATCATGTCCGGCTCGTTGATCAGCGACCGGGCGATGGTCAGGCGTCGCTTCATGCCGCCACTGAGCAGCTCGACTCGACTGTCCCGCCGCTCCGAGAGCTGAGCGAAGTCCAGGAGCGCGTCGGCGCGCTTCGCGCATTCCGCGCGACTCAGCCCGAAGTAGCGGCCGTAGATCAGCAGGTTCTCGCGGACCGAGAGCTCCTCGTCGAGGGTGTCCGCCTGGGGAACCACGCCGAGCCGGCCGCGGATCTCCGAACCCTGGGTGGCCGGGTCCATGCCCAGGACACTCAGCGTCCCGCTGCTTGAGGGCGAGGTGCAGCCGATCATGCGCATCGTCGAGGTCTTGCCGGCGCCGTTGGGTCCGAGGAACCCGAAGGCCTCGCCCGGCGCGACGTCGAAGTCGATGGCATCGACCGCGGTGAACGAGCCGAACCGCTTGGTCAGGCCGCGCGCGCTGATCAGCGGAGGCGAATCCGAATTGACTGACATGGGTACGGAATGCTACCCGGGATCGGGAACGGGCAGGGTGGGGTCGGCGATAACCGCGAGGTGAGGGCGCCCGCCGAACATCGCCGCTGTGGACGGCATCCGATTCGGTCGCGGAATTCGAGCGCTGCGACGACGCCAGCGCTGGAGACAGCGCGACCTCGCCGGCGCGGCGTCGGTGTCTCAGTCGTTCGTGGCACGGATCGAACGCGGCAAGGCCGATCGCATGCCGATATGGAAGCTCGAACGGGTCGCCGCAGCCCTCGGCGCGCGGGTCAGCGTTCGCCTCGAGTTCAATGGCGACGCCCTCGATCGCCTGCTCGACGCCGATCACGCCCGACTGACTGAGCGGCTGATTGGCGTCCTTCGGGGCAACGGCTGGGAATGTTCGAGTGAAGTCACGTTTGCCGTCTACGGGGAGCGCGGCTCGGTCGATGTGCTGGCGCGACACCCGCCGACCGGGATCATCCTCGTCATCGAGGTCAAGACGGTCGTTCCCGACCTGCAGGCCACACTTTCGACCCTGGATCGGAAGGTGCGACTCAGCGCCGGCATCGCCGGTCGGCTCGGTTGGAACGCCACGGTGACTGGGCGGCTTCTCGTGATCGCGGATACGCGGACGTCTCGGCGGCGAGTCGCCGGTTACGCAGAGACCCTCGGGGCCGTCCTCCCCGATCGGTCCGCGTCCGTCCGGAAGTACCTGCGAGCGCCCGATCCTGTCCG
>JBDSJV010000240.1:0-3748 GCA_039917225.1 Candidatus Limnocylindrales bacterium | reverse complement strand
AGGCGATCCGTGCCGGGGCATTCGTCGCCTACACCCAGGACTGGCACCCCGAGCACACTCCCCACTTCGCTCCGGACGGTGGAATCTGGCCGGTCCACTGCGTGGCCGACAAATGGGGCGCCGCCTTCCATCCGGCCCTCGAGGTCCTGGGTCCGAGCGTCCACAAGGGCACCACCGGCGAGGACGGCTACTCCGGCTTCACGATGCGCGATCCAGTCACGAACGCCGAGATCCCGACCCAGCTGGACGCGCTCCTCCGCGAGCGGACCATTGAGCGAGTGGTGGTCTGCGGTCTCGCCACGGACTACTGCGTCAAGGCAACGGCCCTCGACGCGATCCGCCTCGGTTACGCCACGACCCTGCTGCTCGACGGGATCGCCGCGGTCAACCTGGCCCCAGGTGATGGCGATCGAGCCATCGCCGAGATGCAGGCGGCCGGTGCGGACCTGGCGCGATCGGGCGCGCAGGACACGGCCTGACGCGTGCAGATCCACCTCGTCGATGCGACCTACGAGCTCTTCCGGGCGCACTACGCTCCGAGGCCGCCGGTCCTGGGGGTCGGTGGCGTCCAACTATCGGGTGTCGCAGGACTGATCGACCAGCTCGTCTACCTGCTCCGCGACGAGGGCGCCACGCACGTCGGCTGTGCCACGGACCGGGTCATCGAGTCCTTTCGGAACGACCTCTATCCCGGCTACAAGTCGTCGGCGGGCATGCCGCCCGTGCTGCTGCTTCAGTTCCCCATCGCCGAGCAGGCGATCGAGGCGCTCGGGCTGGTCCTCTGGCCGATGGTCGAGTTCGAGGCGGATGACGCGATCGGTGCAGCCTGCAAGCGGTTCGCGGCGGATCCGTCGGTCGAGCGGATCTTCATCTGCACCCCGGACAAGGACATGGCCCAACTCGTGGAGGGCGGCCGCATCGTCCTGCTGGATCGGCGCCGCCGGATCACCTACGACGAGGCCGGGGTCTGGGAGAAGTGGGGTGTGGCGCCAACCTCGATTCCCGACTGGCTCACCCTCGTGGGTGATAGCTCCGATGGCTTTCCCGGCTTGACCGGCTGGGGCGCGAAATCAGCCGCCGCGGTCCTCGCTCGCTATCCACATCTCGAGGACATCCCCGAAAAGGCATTCGCCTGGGATGTCGCTCGATTGCGCGGCCGTCCGGTTCTCGCCGCGACACTGCGCGAGCACTGGGACGAGGCACTCCTCTACCGATCGCTGGCCCGGCTTCGGACCGTCGAGGACGGCGTTCCGATCCCGCAGGCCTCGGCCGAGGATCTGCGCTGGGTGGGGGCGCCGCGCGCGACGTGGGAGGCATTCTGCGATGAGTGGGGGCTGGGCCAGCTGCGCAGCCGCCCGCACCGCTGGCGTTCCGAGGGCTGACTGCTAGCCGGCGATCCGGGCGACCAGGTCTCCGTGGTGTGCCGCCGGTGCCGCCAGGATGCCGATGGACCTGGTCGGGGCGCCGATCTGGAACCACGGGCCGCCACCCAGGTCCGTGACCGTCGCTCCGGCGCGCTCGGCGATCAGCCCGGCCGCGGCGATGTCCCAGGTCGACAGCCCACCCTGCTGGACGAAGGCGTCGAACCGGCCGTTCCCCACGTAGGCTAGCGCGAGCGCCGCAGACCCCATGGACCGCGGCACGCGGATCGCCCGGCGAAGGTTCCTGGAGCGTGAGGTCGCGGTCCGACCGGCCAGGGACAGCGAGACCACGAAGTCGCTCAGTCGCTCCTTGTCCGAGGCGTGGACCTGGTGTCCATTCAAAGTTGCGGGGCCATCGATGGTTGCCGCGAAGGACTCGTTGCGGGTCGGGTCGTGCACCACGCCAACGACCGGCAGGCCATCGACGACGAGCGCCACGGATACGCAGAACATCGGGATCCCATTGGCGTAGTTGACGGTGCCATCGAGGGGATCCACGACCCACACCCGGCCGATCCCCGACGAGGCCGCCTGGCCCGCTGCCGCATCGTGCTCGCCGGTCTCCTCGGCCAGCAGCGCGTCACCCGGGAAGGCGGCCCGCAACCCATCGAGGATCAGCGCCTCGGACAGGTGGTCCACCTCGGTGACGACGTCGCGGGCCGACTTGTAGTCGATCTGCTCGACCCGTTCGTAGCGCTCCATCTGCAGCTCGCCGGCATGCATTGCGAGGTCCAGGGCCACGGCAAGTTCGGTCGCGTATCGGGTTGTCGGCTCCGTGGTCACGGGGACTGGCAATCGGCGCGAAGCTCGATCACCACGGTCCCGAAGACGGACACGGGCGCCGAGAACTCGATCGTCTGACCGGCCGGGACCTTGGGCGTCTGGAGGAGCTGGCCCGGCCCGCCGACCGGGCGCGCGGCCTCGACGACGCGGCAGGTGGTGGCCGAGGCTCTCGTTCCCTGGTTGGTCACCGCAACCGTCACCTCGAGACCCGCGGGCGCGGCAACGACGTCGAGGACTTCGCCGGTGAATGGACCGATGCCCGCGAGCGCCAACCGCCCCACGACGGCCAGGAACAGCACGAAAAGCACGATCCCGCCGGCTGCCAGGGCATGAACCTGGGTCGTCGCCGGCTGCTTCAGCCCGAGCGGATTGCAGTCCTCGCAGAGGGCGTCGTTGATCGACACCGGACGGCCACAACGGACGCAACCGTGAGTCAGGGCGGGATTCGAAGGATTGGGGGAGTTCATGCGCTCGCCGATGGTGCCACGAACGCGGGGCGCGGGCGCTGAGCGGGCGGGTGCGGGCGCGGGCAGCGCGGGCGCGGGCTCCGTCGGCGCGTGTGGCTCCGTCAGCGCGCGGGCTCCGTCAGCGGGCCGCCGCCGCCACGAGCCGATTAACGTCGGCGGTGGTCCGGGCGGTGATCGCCACCTCGTCCGCCCCCTCCGCGGCCCAGCGAGCCGCGGTCTCGGCTCGTGACGTGATCCACGGGCTGTCCGTCAGGGCATCCTGTCCGCTCCGGCCCGATCCGAACCCGACGACGATATGGACGTCCTTCACTGAGCGACCGACCTCGGCCAACGCGTCGCGGTAGGGACCGACGAGTCGATCGAAGTCGCGCGCATCGGGGATCCATCCGTCGGCGGCCCTGGCTGCCAACCGAACGCCGGTGATCGAACTTGCCCCGACCAGGATCCGTGGCCGCGGCGAAGGGGCCGGATGCGCGACCGCGTCCTCCAGCGGGTAGTACGGACCCGGCAGCGTGACCGGACCGCCCGTCCAGAGCGCGCGAATGACGGCGATCGCCTCCTCCATGCGCGCAGCTCGCTCCCCGGGACTCGGGAAATCGATGCCGTAGGCGCGATGCTCGGCTGGATGGCCGCCGATCCCGATCCCGAGCGTCAGCCGCCCGCTGCTGATCGCCTGCACCGTGCTGGCGGTTCGGGCGAGGACCGCCGGGTGCCGGTTCATGACATTCGTGACATGGGTTCCGAGCCCAATCCTCGAGGTCACCGCGGCTGCGGCCGCCAGCGTCGTCCACTGCTCGAGCACCGGCACGGTTCGATCTCCGCGGCCGACGAAATGGTCCCAGCACCAGACCCCGTCGTAGCCCGCATCCTCGAGCCGCCGGGCGCTCTCCAGCCACCAGGCTGCGTCGACGCCGATTGACCCGAGCGTCACGCCGATCTTCAGGCCAAGGCGTTCGGGCTCGCCGTGCATTGACTCGGTCATGAGAGGCGCCCGGGGCAAGCGGCGGGGCCGACAGCGCGTCGCTGAGCGGGGCCGACGGCGCGTCGCTGGGCGCCAGATGTTCGGCTGGAGAACCA
>JBDSJV010000239.1:0-3546 GCA_039917225.1 Candidatus Limnocylindrales bacterium | reverse complement strand
GCGATCGACGTCTGGGGTGTCGACGACGCGGCCCGGCGCGATACCGAACTGGCGGCGACAGACAACGTGAAACGGATCATCCGGCGCCCAGCCGGAGTGACCGACGCCCGATTTGACTGGCTCGACGATCGCGCCTCCGAGCGACCCGAATGGATCGCCGCATTCCTGGAAATGAAAACCGTTTGGCACCCCATCGGGGTGTAGTGGGGGAGCGAGCGTGACCAACGTCATCGAAACGACCGGCCTGACGAAGTCATACGGCCCACATCGCGGGATCGTGGATGTCGACCTGGAGGTCCAGGAAGGCGAGATCTTCGGGTTCCTCGGGCCCAACGGCGCGGGCAAGACCACCATGATCCGGCTGCTCCTGGACCTCATTCGGCCAACATCCGGATCAGCCCGGGTGTTCGGGATCGATTCGATGGCCGACCCGGTCGCGATCCGACGTCGGACGGGGTACTTGCCGGGCGAGTTCAACCTGTACGACCGGTTGACGGGTGCGGAGACCATCGAATACTTCGCCAACCTCCGAGGTGGCACGGACCGCGCCTACCAGCGCGAACTCGTCGAGAAGCTCGATCTCGACACGTCGCGTCGATTCCGCGAGTACTCCAAGGGCAACAAGCAGAAGGTCGGTCTTGTCGTCGCCCTCCAGCACCGGCCCGAACTGCTGATTCTCGATGAGCCGACATCCGGCCTCGACCCTCTCGTCCAGCAGACGTTCAACAACATGATGTTTGAAGCACGGGCCGAGGGCCGAACGATCTTCCTCTCATCCCACATCATCGGCGAGATCGAGCGGGTCGCCCAGCGCGCGGCGATCATCCGCGACGGTCGCCTGGTCCGCGTGGACAGCGTCGCCGGCCTCCGGGACCTGTCGGCGCATGAAGTCGAGATGCGGTTCCCGGGACCTATCCCGACGGCCGAGTTCGAGGCGATGGAGGGCGTCACGAACGTCGTCGCCGAGGATGGAACCCTGCGGATGTTGGTCACCGGTCCGATCGCGCCGGTGGTGCGCGCGGCCGCGGCGCACGACCTGACCGATTTCGTGAGTCGTGAGCCGAGCCTCGAGGAAGTCTTCCTTGCCGAGTACGGCCAGGGTGGGTCCGATGGGCGCGCATGACACGACCTCGATGGGGTCGTCACCTGGCGTTTCCATCGACCTGATCCGACCGGCGCTCCCTGCCCGGCTGGCCGGGCTCGGATCGATCTTTGGCAAGGGGTTCCGCGACAGCCGCCGAACCATCGTGATCCTGTCCGTCCTCATGGCGGTGCTGATCGCCGTCGTTGCCTCGCAGGTTGCCATCGAGTACGGGACCGTCGCCAAGCGCCTCGCGCTCGCCGGGCAGATGGCTTTGCTGCCGGAGATCTTCCAGGGGATGCTCGGCAAGCCGGTCAACATCGAGACGCTCGGCGGGTTCCTATCCTGGCGGTCGTTCGGCATCCTGCCCGTCATGATCGGCATCTGGTCCGTGGTGGCGCTGTCCGGCACCCTCGCGACTGAGCTGGCCCGGGGCAGCCTCGATGCGCTGGCGGCGGGACCGATCTCACGCCGACGGCTGGCCGCGGAGAAGCTCGGGTCCCACGTGGCCGCGCTTGCCGTGGTGGTCCTGAGTCTGGCCGTGGTCACCTGGGCCTCCATCGCCGCCTTCGGCAACCTGCCAGGGGATCAGATCGGACCCGGACCCGTCTTCGCCCAGCATGTCTGGGTGTTCGTCGCCACGCTGGCTCCGGGAGCAGTGGCATTCGCCGTGGCGCCGGCCCTCGGGCGTGGAATGGCGCTCGGGGTGGGCTCGGTCGTCCTGTTCGGGAGCTTCATCATCAGCGGCTACGCGGACAGCGTGGAGGCGTTCGATCGAGTTCGCAGCCTCTCCTATTTCGGGCTGACCGCCGGCCATCGACCCATGGCGGGCGCCTGGGACTGGGGCTCGATCGGCGTCCTGTCCGCGGTGATCCTCCTGGCGCTCGGCATCGGGATCGTCCTCTTCGATCGGCGTGATCTCGTCGTTCCCTCCGGCGGCAAGCAGCGGATCCCGGCGCTCCGGCTCGGCGTCGCCGGGCCGTTCACCCGCTCGTACTTCGAGCGCGTGCCGGCGGCGATCGCGTGGGGCCTGGGGATTGGCCTCTACGGACTGGTGCTGGCGACCTCCGCGGATGAGTTCGTTGCCCAGTTGTCCTCGATCCCCGAGGTGCAGACGATGATCGCGCGCCTCTTCCCGGATGCGGACATCCTGTCCACGGGTGGCTTCCTCCAGCTGGCCTTCTTCAGCGAGGCCATCATCATGGTGGCCCTGGCGGCTGCGGCCTTCGTTGGCGGATGGGCCTCGGATGAGGGCGAGCGCCGTCTCGAGATCGTCCTCGGAGCGCCGATCAGCCGGGTCGGTTATGCCCTCAAGAGTGGCCTCGGCGTCTACCTGGCCATCGCCACGCTCATTCTCTTCGCCGATCTCGGGGTCATCCTCGGCGCCGCGATCCAGGGCGAGAGTGGCCTGGATATCGCGATCGGGGTCTCGGTCCTCGGGGCGTACGGGATGGCGATTGCGGGCGTCGGGTTGGCAGTTGGCGGCCTGACGCGCCCATCGATCGCCGCGCCCGTGACCATCGGGCTGGGCTTCGCCTTCTACCTGCTCGATCTGCTCGGCTCCATCCTCAGGCTCCCTGACTGGATCGTGGATCTGTCGCTGAACCAGCACCTCGGAACACCGATCCTCGGGAACTTCGATGGCTTCGGGCTGGTTCTGTGTGCAGTCATGGCGATCGGCGGCCTGGGGCTTTCTGCTATCGGCATGCAACGGCGCGATATCGGCCGGTAGTCGAGGTTGCCACCGCTCGCGGTCGCCCTGGTCCTGACGGCCGCCGTCCTCCACGCGGGATGGAACGTCCTGCTCAAGACATCCGGGGACCCGTTGCGGACGGCGGTCCGTCTGCAGGTCGTCGGATCTGCCTTCCTGGTTCCGCTGGGTATCGTGGCCTGGCTGGCCACCGGCCGGCCGGTGCTCGATCCGGCCGGTATCGGGTTGGCGGCGGTGTCCGGTGTGCTGGAGGCTGGCTACTTCGTCTTCCTGTCGGCCGCGTACGCCCGCGGGGACCTGTCGCTCGTGTACCCACTGGCGCGCGGCACCGCTCCGCTGCTGTCGATCCTCGTCGGCCTCGGATTCCTCGGCGAGCACCTCGAGCCCCTTGGCCTGCTCGGCGTCGCCTGCCTGATCGTCGGGATCATGCTGGTCGCCCGGCCATGGCGGGCGCTGCGAGTCGCGGGTCGCCACCACCGTGGCGCCATCGGCTTCGCCCTGCTCACCGGTGCGACGATCGCCGGCTACTCGACGGTCGACCGGATCGGCGTCCGGATTCTGGAGCCGTGGCTGTACGGGGCGTTCCTGGCCGTGTTCGCGACGATCAGCCTGATGGTCGTCGCCAACGTCGGCCGGCGAACCGGGATCATCGCCACCGTCGCTCCATCGGAGCGGCCCACGTCCCTCTGGAGGGATGGTGTGACCGGAGTCCTGTCTCTTTCCGCCTACCTGATGATCCTGTTCGCGTACACGC
>JBDSJV010000238.1:0-6344 GCA_039917225.1 Candidatus Limnocylindrales bacterium | reverse complement strand
CTCCGCTCTCGGCGGCCCCTTCGACGACACCGGGGGCAGCGGCGCGAACCTCCGGAGCGGCGCCAGGTTCCACGCCGGCCGCCGATTCCGTATCAGGAGCGTCGCCCGATGCGGAGCGACGCCTCGTCTCGGTCCTGTTCGCAGACCTCGTGGGCTTCACGCCGTACGCCGAGGAGCGCGATGCGGAAGACACGCGAGAGATGCTCACGCGCTATTTCGATATCGCCTCCGACGTCATCAACCGCCACGGTGGCGTGGTGGAGAAGTTCATCGGGGACGCCGTCATGGCCGTCTGGGGGACGCCGGTTGCCCATGAGGACGATGCCGAGCGAAGCGTCCGGGCGGCCCTCGAGCTGGTCGATGCGATCCGCGTTCTCGGGCCGGGGATCCACGCTCGTGCGGGTGTCCTGACGGGCGAGGCCGCCGTCACCTTGGGGGCGACGAATCAGGGCATGGTGGCCGGCGACATGGTCAACACGGCCGCGCGCCTCCAGGCAGCGGCAGCGCCGGGCACCGTCCTTGTCGGTGAAAGCACAGTCCGCGCGGCCGAGGCGGCCATCGCCTTCGAGCCCGCGGGAGATCAGACGCTCAAGGGAAAGTCGGCACCGGTGCCCGCCTGGCGCGCCCTTCGGGTGGTCGCCGAACGCGGCGGTCGCAATCGTTCCGAGACCCTCGAGGCTCCCTTCGTCGGTCGCGACGACGAACTCCGGCTTCTCAAAGACCTTCTCCACGCGACAGCACGCGAGCGCCGTGTGCGCCTCGTCAGCGTGGTGGGGCCAGCCGGGATCGGCAAGAGCCGCCTTGCGTGGGAGCTTTCCAAGTACACCGACGGCCTGACGGAGACGATCTACTGGCACGATGGGCGGTCGCCCTCGTATGGCGAGGGCATCTCCTTCTGGGCCCTCGGCGAGATGGTCCGCAGCCGCGCCCGCCTGACTGAAGCGGACAACGAGGACACGACCCGCCGTCGGATCGCCGAGACCGTGGCCACCTACGTCCCGGACGAGACCGAGCGACGCTGGATCGAGCCTGCCCTGCTGGCGCTGCTCGGATATGGCGCGGCGATGGGTCCTGATCAACTGTTCGGAGCATGGCGAACGTTCTTCGAGCGCCTGGCCGAGAAGGCCCTGGTGGTGATGGTCTTCGAGGATCTGCACTGGGCGGACTCGGGCACGGTGGACTTCGTCGAGCACCTCCTCGACTGGTCGAAGGGCCTTCCGATCATGGTCGTCACCCTGGCGCGGCCGGAGTTCATGGAGCGGCGGCCGGATTGGGGCGCTGGCAAGCGGAATTTCGTCTCGATGTACGTGGAGCCACTCCCCGAGCCGGCCATGCGGCAGTTGCTTGCCGGTCTCGTTCCCGGCCTTCCAGAGAGCGCCGTCAGGACCATCGTGGCTCGGGCCGATGGCATGCCGCTGTACGCTGTCGAGACGGTCCGGATGCTCGTCGCGGATGGCCATCTCATCGACGGAGACGGCGGGTTCCAGCCCGCTGGTGATCTCACGGAGCTGGCCGTTCCGGAAACACTGACCGCCCTGATCGGGGCACGCCTTGACGCGCTCGCGCCGCTGGATCGCTCGCTGGTCCAGCGGGCCGCCGTGCTCGGCCAGAGCTTCACGCTTCCAGCACTCCTTGCCCTGACCGGGATGCCGCAGACCGACGTCGAACCGCGGCTCGCCGGACTCGTCCGTCGCGAGCTGCTGGAGGTGGAGGCCGACCCTCGGTCACCGGAGCTCGGCCAATACGCCTTCGTTCAGTCATTGATCCGCGAGGTCGCCTACAACACCCTCGCGAAGCGGGATCGCAAGGCCGGGCATCTTGCCGCCGCGCGGTATTTCGAGGCTATCGGTACCGACGAGCTGGCCGGGGCACTGGCGACGCATTACCTCGCGGCCCATGCCAACAGCCCAGAGGGAAGCGAGGCGGACGCCGTTGCCGCACAGGCGCGGATTGCACTCCGCGGCGCAGCCGAGCGGGCGGCAGAATTGGGCTCATTCGTGCAGGCCGCGACGTTCTATGACCAGGCCCGCCAGATCACGCTGGACCCGGCCGAGATCGCGGAGCTCCTTGGGAAGTCCGGCGCTGCCGCCGAGGAGGGCTCCCAGACAGAGATCGCGGAGGCCCGTCTCCGCGAGGCGCTGGATCTTCGACGGAAGGCCGGCGACGACGGCGCCGAGCTTCGCGCGACGGCGGCGCTCGCCTGGTGTCTGATCAATCACTTCAAGACCGAGGAGGCGCTGGCTCTGCTCCAACCCGCCGCCGAGCGATGGGCCGGGCCGGACATCGAGCTCGACGAAGACCGCGTCACGCTCCTCGCCCAGCTGTCCCGCGCCCTCTTCTTCCACGAAGAGAACCTGCAGGCAGTCGCCGTTGCCGACCGGGCGTTGTCGCGGGCCGAGCGCCTGAATGCCGTGAGCCTCGTCGCGGAGCTGCTCATCACCCGCGGAACGGCCCTCGCCAACATCGGGCGAGCGTACGAAGGGGCTGGCGCGATCCGGGCAGGCATGGAGCTGGCCGACGCCAACGGCCTTTCGGCTTCGTCGCTGCGAGCCAAGATCAATCTCACGGCGGTTGGTCACGGTGACCCAGCCGGATCACACCAGCTGGCCCTGTCAGCGCTGGAAACCGCCACTCGACTGGGCCGACACGGTTACGCCCGAACGCTTCGAATGAACGCTTCGGGCGGCGCTCGCGAGGTCGGAGATTGGGAATGGGCCGTGTGCCAGTGGACAGCCGACTTGGAGACCCAGACCGACGAGCTGAGTCGAAATGTGGCCCGATGGAACCTCGCGTCCCTTCTGGCCCTCCGCGGCGAGGACGTGTCGGCCGAGTTCAGCTCACTTGAGGCGTGGGCCCTGAGCAATGGCGACCCCGGGATCCTTTCCTCTCTGGAGGCGCTGCGTGCCGACGTCGCGGCCTCCGAGGGTCGCCTCGCCGATGCCTGTGATGCACTTCTTGCGGCGGCGAAAGGCGATTCCCTCAACGCCCCGACGCACACACGGTTCGCCGGAGTGTTTGCCTTGATCGCGGCGCAGGCAGAACGCGCCCAGATCGCCCTCGATGCCCTCGACGCCACTGGAATTCACGGACGACTCTGGGATCTCGACCGCCAGCTGATCCGAACCGGGATTGCGGCGCTGGCCGGACCGACCGGCTCAGAACTGCGCTCGTTGCGGGAAGTCCTCGACGCGTACCGCGACATGGGCCTGCCCTATCGCCTGGCACTCGGGTCTCTCGTCCTGCTTGCCACCCGTGGTGGCAGCGAGCCCGAAGTCACGACGCTGGCCGACGAGGGTTACCAGATCGCCCAGCGGCTCGGCGCCAAGCCGATGATCCGGGAGTTCGATCGGCTGCGCGGTGCGCCGCCACTTCGGACCTCGTCGTCTGAGCCAGCCCCGAAGGCTGCCGCGGCGCCTTCGACCGTGCGAGACTGACCCATGAACTGCTCAGTCTGTGGAACCGAGAACCGGGCAGGACGCAAGTTCTGCTCCGAATGCGCCGCGCCGCTGGCCGTCGCCTCCCCTCGTGCGGTGCGGCCAACGAGCCGAGCGAGAAGTTCTGCGGTGAATGCGCCGCGCCGCTGCCAGCCGGAGCGCAGGGGCGGGTGCGTCACCTTCGCACCCCGGCGCCCGCGACGATCGCCGCTGCCCTAGGCACGCTGGAGAAGCTGGGTGCGAGCCCGATGCTCGCGCGCCTCGATGCCGCAGCGAATACCTCCGCGCCCACATCGGCTCCGAGCGCGCGGGAGTACTCCTGGCGAATTGGACGCGTCGCGCGGCCGGGGTATCCTGCGATGAGGTCGATGGACAGGATCCTGATCGGCCTGAACCGAGCGGGAGCCCCAGGGCCGACCCGCGGGCACCGTCATCGCGGGGGAGGTCTGGTCCATGTCGCTGCTCCGGCGGGTTGAGAAAGCGCGCGGCGGAGGCGAATCGTCTCTCGAACCCACGCCCGACGCCCAGCCGGAACCGGCGGCCCCGTCTGAGGCATTGGCCGAGAAGCAGGGCCCGGCAGGTCCCCCCAAGGCCCCGATCGCACCCGGTCGAAAGAAGCTCCTGGCCGAGATCCAGGCACGGGTCCAGGGCGAGGTCGTCGGGTCCTTCGAGTCGGTGATCGACGCAACCACTCCGGCCGAGGTTCGAAGTCGGGTCGGAGCGATGGTCGACCGAATCGTCGAGAAGCACGGCTACGCGGTCACCCGGGACGAACGACTGGAGCTGGTCCAGGGGATCGTCAACGAGGTCACCGGCCTTGGGCCCCTCGAGCCGCTGCTGGCCGACCCGACCATCACCGAGGTCATGGTCAACGGCCCGAGTCATATCTACATCGAGCGGGCCGGGAAGATCGAACGAGTGGACGTCGCGTTCCTCAACGAGGAGCACGTCCGACGCATCATCGACCGGATCATCGCGCCGCTCGGGCGGCGGATCGACGAGACGAGCCCACGCGTGGATGCACGCCTGCCCGACGGGTCGCGCGTCAACGCCGTCATCGAGCCGCTGTCGCTGATCGGTCCCGTCATCACGATCCGCAAGTTCGCGGCGCGGCCGTTCACGGTGAAGGACCTCATCAGCTTCGGTACCGCGCCAATCGAGGTCTTCGACTTCCTCCGCCATTGCGTGCTGGCCCGACTCAACATCTTCGTCTCGGGTGGCACCGGGTCCGGGAAGACGACCTTCCTGAACGTGCTTTCGTCCTTCATTCCCGAGAGCGATCGGATCGTCACCGTTGAAGATGCCGCCGAACTCCAGCTTCGCCAGGAGCATGTCGTCACCCTCGAGGCGCGACCGTCCAACGTCGAGGGCGAGGGCGAGGTGACGATCCGGGACCTGTTGCGGAACGCCCTTCACATGCGGCCCGATCGGATCATCGTCGGCGAGTGCCGCTCAGGCGAGGCCCTGGACATGATCCAGGCGATGATGACCGGCCAGGACGGCTCCCTCTCCACGGGCCATGCCAACACCACCCAGGACATGCTCCGTCGCCTCGAGACGATGATCCTGATGTCGGGCTACCAGATGCCGCTGCAGTCCATCCGGGAGCAGATCGCGTCCGCGATCGACGTGATCGTCCATACCGCTCGACTCAAGGACGGCACCCGCAAGATCGTCAACATCACCGAGGTCTACGGGATCGAGGACGACCGGATCCTGACCCGGGACATCTTCGTCTTCGAGCAGACGGGGATGAAGGACGGCAAGGTCGTGGGTGCGATCAAGTCGACCGGCGAAAGGCCGTCCTTCATGGGTGTGTTCAAGACGGCGGGCCTGGAACTCCCCGAGGGCGAGTTCGGGATCCCGCCCGCGGATCCGCGCAAACCGACCCAGCGAGGCAAGGCGCGCTGGGCCATCGGCGACGCAGGGAGCGAGGACGATCGGCCGACGGTTGGCCATGGCCGCGCTGTGGTCGCCGGCGGGATGATTTACGTGTCGGCAGTCGGGCCGCTCGATCCCGAATCAGGCAGGACCGTCAACGGCGACATCCAGGTCCAGACGAGGCAATGCCTCGAGAATCTCAAGACGAAGCTGGAGGGAGCGGGCAGCTCGCTTGAGAAGATCGTGTGGGCCAACTGGGCCCTTCGCGAGCCGAGCGACTTCGACGCCTTCAATGAGGAATGGGTGCGCTGGTTCCCAGGCGATTCACCGGTTGGCCAGAGCACCCTGCTCCCGCCGACGCACAGGCGTGCCGGCTTCCGGATCTCGATCGCAGCGATCGCCGAAACGTAGAACCCGCCGGGGCGATCCTGGAGCATGCGCCAGCGCCACCTGAACCGGCGAGCCGGCTTCCCGCGTCTCGACGGGGCTAGCCAGGCTCGAGCCGTAATGATTCCGGAACGTTTGGCGGCCATGCTGCGGCACAGGCTGGCTTTGCGGCCGGAATGTTCAGGCCCCGCTCGGGTATCGCAGGAAAGGCATGGAGTCCACACGATGTCGTCCCGGTACCTCGCAACCGTCGCCGCTATCACGTCACTCCTCTTCGGAGGGGTGGGACTGGTCCTGCCCGAGGCGTTCGGAAGAGCCTCCGGGATCGAGTTCGATGCCACGGCAACGGCTCTGGTCCGCCTGGCCTGCGCCTCGTATGTCGGGTTCGCGGTTCTCGCGTGGCTGGCACGTGACCTGACCGATCCAATGGCCTGGCGCGCTGTGGCTGGCGCGAATGCCGTCAGTTGGGCGGTCAGCGCCGTGGTCATCGCGCTCGCCCTGGTTTCCGGGCTCGGCACCGCCGTCAGTTGGGCGCTCGTCGCGATGCAGGTCGGATTCGGCGTTGTGTGGTCTGTGGCCTACATCCAAGCTCGACCCGCGGTGCCGCCCGCCGCATGACTTGGGCGTGAGTGGTTGGATCTC
>JBDSJV010000237.1:0-10022 GCA_039917225.1 Candidatus Limnocylindrales bacterium | reverse complement strand
CTCCCGTACCATCGGCCCCGATGTCCGACTCGACCAGGGACCCTCGCCCGCCGATCCCGCCCGGTTTCCTGGATCACTTCGCCTGGCACCCTGAACCGGAGCTCCTGGGGATCCGGGATCCGGAGGCTTCGCGCGAGGCGCTCCGGGCCGCGGGGGCCGCGGCCTGGGAAGCCGGGCTGGACTACCTCTATGACCACGCCCTGGATCGGGCCATGGGCGCCAGCACCGGGTTCTCCGACCTGCGGGCGGGCTACTTCGGCCCGTCGGGGGAACCAGGACTGGCGCCCGACTCCCCTACCCCGCTGCCGGCGTTGCTCGAGGAATTCCGCACCCGGATCGCTCCACATACCGTCAGCGCCTATCACCCACGGTCGTTCGGCTACTTCACGCCACCGCCGCTGATCGCGTCGATCGTCGGCGAGGTGCTCAGTCAGTTCGCGCAGCAGGGCGTGGACATCTTCCATGCCGGCCCCATCGCGGCGACGATGGAGGAGGAGGTGGTCCGCTGGCTGTGCGATCTCGTCGGCTACGACCGCGACGCGTTCGGCCTGCTCACCTCGGGCGGCGTCATGGCGAACTTCATCGCGATGGCGCTGGTCCGGGACGTGCATGTTGCCGAGATCCTCGACCTCGACCAGGCGCCGCGCGGGCGAGCCCTCGAGGGCCTGCGCGTGTACACCGGTGACCAGAGCCATTTCTCGATCGGCCGGGCCCTGGACGAGCTTGGCTTCCCGTCCGAAACGCTGGTCACGGTGCCGGCGGATGCCGATTTCCGGCTCCGGGGCGCCGCGATCGCGGAGGCGGTTGCCGCAGATCGACGAGCCGGGCTGACCCCAGTCGCCATCGCCGCCGTGGCCGGCTCGACGAACACCGGCGCCGTGGATGCGATCGGGGAGCTCGCCGACGTGGCCGGGCGCGAAGGGCTGTGGCTGCACGTGGACGCGGCGTATGGCGCGGCGGTTCGCCTGTCCGCTCGCGATGCGGATCGTGTGGCGGACCTTCAGCGGGCCGACTCGGTGACCGTCGATCCCCACAAGTGGTTCTTCCAGGCCTACGACATCGGCGGACTGATGGTCCGCCAGGGGGAGCTCCTCGAGCACGTGTTCGGGGCCCGGCTGCCCGAGTACTACCGGGCTGGCCACGGGTCAAAGCGTGCGGCGCCCGCCCGGCGCGCTGGCCGCGACGACTCCGGTACAAGCGGCGAGGCCGCGAGCGGCGACAACGCGAGTCGCGCGGCCACTGATCACGACGCGGGCATGAACTTCTGGAAGCTTGGCTTCGAGGGCACGCGGCGCTGGCGGGCATTGAAGCTGTGGTTCTCGTGGCGCCATCTTGGGACCAGCGGCTTCGGCCGCCTGATCGAGGCCAACAACGACCTCGCGGCGCATCTGGCCGCGGTCATCGCCGCGAGTCCCGACTTCGAGGCGCTGCCGTCGGTTCCGCCGCTGTCGGTCGTCTGCTTCCGGCATCTCGTCCCGCGGCTCGATGCTCACGAGCTCGACCTGCACCAGGACCAGCTCCAGCGCGCGCTCGAATCGTCGGGCGCCGGCTGGGTCTCCACCACGCGCCTGCGCGACGGAACGTGGCTCCGAGCCGGGATCCTCAACACGCAGGCGACCGAATCCGACGTCGAGGGCCTCCTCGACACGCTCCGCGAGCTGGCCGAGGGACTCGACTAGGACCTCGCGATCAGGTCGGTCGCCTCACGGTTCTCCGTCCCTGCCCGCAACACCGGTTCTGCCCACTCCGCGTAGTGCCAGCCGGTCCTGCATTCTGAACACCTCGCCGATGACCGGCAGGAACCACGGCCGCCCCTCGTATGGCACAGGAACCAGCGGGAACCTCAGCTTCGCCAGTGCTGGCGGCTGGCCGCCACCCAGCCACTCCGCCGCTCGGGTACCGAGATAGGTCGACATGAGGACGCCGGTGCCCGAATAGCCGGTCGCGTACATGGCGCCGCCGAGACGTCCGATGTGCGGCATCCGGTCGAACGTCATCGCGACCTTGCCGCCCCACGAGTAGTCGATCCGGTAGCCCGCCAGTTGGGGATGGATCTCGAGCATGCGAGCGTGCAGTAGTCGCGCCGTCCGATCGACGCTCGTGGGCAGGAAGCTGACCCGGCCGCCGAAGATCAACCGATGATCCGCCGAGAGGTGCCAGTACGAGAGGAAGTTCCTCGTGTCGAAGTAGGCGCGTCCGGTCGGTGAGAGCTCATGCGCCAGCTCCGCAGGCAGCGGCTCGGTCACGATCATGTAGCTCCCGATCGGCACGATCCGGCGCCGGATGCTCGGCGTGGCTGCATCCGGGTAGCCGTTCGTGGCAATCAGCACATCGCGCGCCAGGATGGCGCCCCGGGCCGTCTCCACCACGAACCGGCCGTCGCGCTGACGGCGGATCGAGGTGACGGGCGTGGCTTCGTGCATATCGGCGCCGGCGCGGTCGGCCAGCCCGACGAGGCCAGCGAACCATTTCCCCGGGTGGATCACGCCACCCGGATCGATGGCCAGGCCGCCGTGATAGGCGTCCGTGCCGATCTCCTCGCGAAGTGCGCTCCGGGCAATCGGACGGGCTCGCATCCCGTAGCGCTCCAGCGCGGCGGCTGTCTCGGGAAAGCCGTCGGCATGGCTGGGCGCCCAGGCGAGCTCGAGCCACCCGCTGGTCCGAAGTTCGGCATCGATGGCGTGGTCGCGAATGAGGCCCGTGACGAGCTCGAACGCCTCCACGGACTCCCCGTAGATCGCCCGCGCGGTGTCGGCGCCATAGCGCTTCGCCAGCGCCTGGGGACCCCATTTGTAGCCGGGATGGATGATGCCGCCATTCCGCGTGGACGCTCCCCAGCCGAGCGTACGCGCCTCGAGGAGCACGGCCGTCGCGCCCTGCAGCGCGAGCTTGCGCGCCGCGGCGACCCCCGTGTACCCACCACCGACGATCACGACATCGACCGTATCCGGCAGCTGCCGGCCGCTTCGATCGTGCAGCCGGGGCATGGTCGCGTGCCAGTACGGGCGGCGCTCGTAGTCACGGTTCAGGGTGGATCTGGCCATCGGGCCCATCGTAGCGGGCCGGCCCGGCGAGCGGGGTACGAGCGCCGCTGCGCGGGGGCGTCAGGCGCGGGGGCGTCGACGCCTGCCACCTACGATCTCGAGGCGTCGTATCTGCGACCGCGCTGGTGCCACTCCGCCCCCGCGGGCCGATCAGCCGTCCGCTGCCTCCGCTGCCTCGTAGGCGACGCGACCACCGGCCACGGTCAGCAGCACGCGGCCGGACAGATCACGACCGAGCAGGGGCGAGTTCTTGCCCTTCGATGCGAGAGTGGCCCCGGTGACCGTCCAGCGGTCGGAGCGGTCGAAGACCACGAGATCGGCCACGGCTCCTTCGACGAGGCCACGAACGCCTTGGCCTGGCGAACGAGTACCGAGTACACGGGCTGGCCCGGTCGTCAGCGCCGCAATCGCCGTCGCCAGGGTGATGTGCCCAGCATCCACCGCGGCGAGCACCAGCCCGAGCGCCGTCTCGATACCGCTGATCCCGTTCGCAGCTAGGCCGAACTCGACGGCCTTGTCCACTTCGGCGTGCGGAGCGTGATCCGTCGCGATCGCATCGATCGTGCCGTCAACGATGGCCGCGAGACAGGCAGCGGCATCCGTCGAGGACCGAAGCGGCGGATTGACGCGGAGCGCCGGGTCGAAACGTCGCCCGCCCGTGACACCGTCCCGCCACGGGTCGCGAGCGGCCCCGTCATCGTCGAGCGCCTCCCAGCTCCAGCGCCGGGAGCCGGCGATCCACTCCTCGGTCAGGGCCAGGTGATGCGGGGTTACGTCGCAGGTGACCGGGAGACCAGCCGCCTTCGCGCCACGGATATGGTCGAGTGAAGCCGCCGTCGAGACGTGGGTGAGATGCAGGCGCGCACCGGGTACGTCGCGCAGAACGTCGACGAGGATCGCGATGTCGCGGGCCACGACGCCGGCTTCGGCCGCGGGCGGCCAGCCGCGAAGGCCGAGCACCGTGGCAATCAGGCCATCGTTCGCCTCGGCATCGACCGTGAGCGCGCGATCCTCGGGATGGTCGACGATCGGCAGTCCCAGCATGCCCGCATACGCCATCGCGTTCCGGAAGAGGGACGCTGACCAGATGGGCGAACCGTCGTCGCTGAACCCAACGACACCCGCGTCGGCCAGCTCGCCGAGCGCCGCCAGCTGCTCACCGGCCCGGCCGGCGCTGACCGCGCCATGGGCGAGGAGCGTGACCGGCGAGCCCGAGGCCGATGCCGCGGCCCTGATGCGGGCGAGAACCGACGGCTCATCGAGTGGCGGGCTCGTATTCGGCATGACACAGACGGCCGTGAACCCACCGTGTGCGGCGGCCGCCAATCCCGAGGCCACCGTCTCCGCGTCCTCGTTTCCGGGCTCGCGGAAGTGAGCGTGAAGATCGAGGAAGCCCGGCGCCACCACGACTCCCATCGCATCCACGCCGTCCGCCTCGGCGCCCGTGAGCCAGGTCACCGCCTCGAGTACACCGTTCGTGACCACGATCTCGCCGGGGCCCTCCCGGCCACTCGCCGGATCGACCAGCCAGGCGCGGCTGATCTCGAGGTCGGGCAGGGTCGCGCCGATGCCGGTCGGCCCGGGCAGGGTCGCGCCGATGCCGCGCGCCGCGATACCACCCGCAGCGGAGGCAGCGGCCCGGCTCGTCATTCGCGAACCCCCGCGAGCAGGTACAGGACGGCCATCCTCACGGCCACGCCGTTGGCGACCTGGTTCGTGATGAGCGAGCGGGCACCGGCCGCCACATCCGGTGCGATCTCGACACCCTCGTTCATGGGCCCAGGGTGCATCACGAGCGCCTCGGGCCTCGCCAGGGCCAGCCGCTCGCGCGTCAATCCGAAGCGGGCTGCATATTCGCGCAGGGATGGAAGCAGGCCGCTCGCCATTCGCTCGCGCTGAATCCGGAGGGCCATGACCACGTCGGCGTCGCGCAGAGCGGCTCCGAGATCCGAGGTGACCGTGAACCGACGCGAGCCGTCGACACCCGCCCGACCCCACGCGTCGAATCCACGGAGCAGGGTGGCGGGTCCGCAGACCCAGACGTCTGCCCCGGCGGCTGTCAGCGACCAGAGGTTGCTTCGAGCGACGCGCGAATGCATCACGTCACCGAGGATGACAATCTTGCGACCGGCGACGGTCCCGCCAGGCAGGTTCGTCCGCAGCGTATAGAGGTCCAGGAGCGCCTGGGTGGGGTGGGCATGGGTCCCGTCGCCGGCGTTGATCACCCCTCCCGAGAACGTCTCGGCGGCAAGTTCTGGCGCCCCGGACGTCGAATGGCGGATCACCATCATCCGGGCTCCGAGGGCTTCGAGCGTCCTGATCGTGTCGATGAGTGATTCGCCCTTGGCGACGGATGAACCGGAGGACGCCACGTTGACGACATCGGCCGACAGGTTCTTGGCGGCGACCTCGAAGCTGACCCGGGTCCGGGTGGAGGCCTCGTAGAACAGGTTGGTGACCCCCCATCCGCGCAAGGTCGGGACTCTCGGGATGGGGCGCGCCAGGATCTCGCTCATCGTCGCCGTCGTCTGCATCACCAGTTCCAGGTCATCGCTCGTCAGAACGTCGACGTCAAGCAGGTGCCGGTGGCCCCAGCGCCCGGCCGGTGCCGGATGATCGGCGGCGCCAGGTTCCGAAAGATGGACGCCGGCGGGATTGTCGGGCGACGGAACAGCGGGATTCGCGGTGGAGTTCACGGAAGCGCCGCCGTGTCTGCTGCAGCCGGATCCATCGGCGTGGGCTCGCCGACCTCCGGCGCCCGATCGATGTCGACCGCGTCCTCACCGTCGATCTCCTCGATCCTGACGCGAACGAGTTCCTCCCGCGAGGTTGGGACGTTCTTGCCGACGTGGTCGGCCCGGATCGGGAGCTCTCGATGGCCGCGATCGACCAGGACCGCCAGGCGGACTGCCGTCGGGCGGCCGTATTCCATGAGGGCGTCCATGGCCGCCCGGATCGTCCGTCCCGTGTACAGGACGTCATCGACCAGGACGACCGTCGTCCCCGTCACATCGAACGGCAGGTCCGTGCCCTTGACGACGGGCTGCTGGGCCAGCATCGAGAGATCGTCCCGGTAGAAGGTGATATCCAGCGCGCCAACCGGCAGGGTGGCGTTCTCGTGCTCGAGGATCGATGCTGCGAGGCGGCGGGCAATCGGGACGCCGCGGCGCTGGATGCCAACGAGGGCCAGGCGCTCCGTGCCGGCATGCTTCTCCACGACCTCGTGGGAAATGCGGATCACGGCCCGGCGGATCTCCTCCGCCGTCATGATTCGACGCCCGCTCACCGGCACGTAACCGATCGCCGTTCGGTGGCGCCGCTCCGTGGTGGCACTGGTGTGCTCCTCTCCTTCCGGCCTCTCCGGGCCTGGCGTCCGGCTCTCGTGGCCGGTCCTCGAAGGTTCGCGAGCGAAGTCTACCCCGCCCTGCAGCGGTCAGTAGACGGAGATCGTCACCGTCGTCGTCCCGGACCACCATCCACAGCCGCAGATGCGGAAGAAGTCCGGTCGATACATGTCGACGATGCGTCCCGTCCTGGCAACCGGCCCGTAGTCATTGACCACGCGATCGATGCAGCCGCGGGCACCGCAGATGACGATCACGGTCCCGCGTGGGATGCGCATGGCGGTCGTGCCGTAGTCGTAGAAGCTGGCGTAGCCCTCGAGCTTGTAGCTGGGCGTCTTCCAGTCCCACGTGCTGGACACGGCGGGGAGCTTGGCCGCCACTCGATCCGTGGGCTCCGTGGTCGTCTCGGTCGCAGGCTCCGTGAAGGTCGAGTCGGGCGTGAGCTGGCTGGCCGATGCGTACGCCGAATCCGGGGTCACGATCGTCGGAGTCGATCGGCCACCGGTCGCCGCTAGGATGACTTCCCGAAATGCTGCCGGCGTGATGGACTGGTCAATGCTCGGTTCATGTGAGCCGACCAGTCCCGGCAGCGATCCGAGCGCGATCAAGGCGGTGAGCGCCGCGATCGCGACCGTCCTGCTGGGTCGCACAGCCGGACTCTACGACATGCGCGGGTCGGCTGTCAGGCGCGGTGCTGCGCGCCGGCAGGCGCGGTGCTGCGCGCTGTCAGGCGCGGTGCTGCGCGCCGCTCGGCGTCAGCGCGCGACGAAGAGCTTGTCCGCCTGGATGGAACGGATCTGTCCGAAGTCCCGGCCGCGCCAGCCGAGCACCTGGACGTGTGATCCCTCGCCGTCCTGGCCGGGTGGCGTGACCCATGCCAGACGACCCAGGTTGATGGAGACGCCACGCAGGGCAGTCACGCCCGGCAACGGATCAAGGGTCGTGTCGATCTCCCGGCCCTCCTCGGTCAGGACGATGAGGCGGAGCGTTCCGATGGCTGGATCCGCTGGATCTGCAATCCAGACGGCCGCCAGGAGGCCGCTCGGGTCAAACGAGGCGTCGAAGTTGCCAACCGGACCCTCAGAAAGGACGACGGGGTGTCCGGCCGGACCAGGACTGCCGGCGGCCGGGCTGGCGTCCGCGGGACTCGGGGTGCCATCGGCGGCCGGGGAGTCGGCGGCGCTGTTCCATCCATCGATGACCAGGCGCCCCGTGCCGAGCGACCAACCGGTGCCCGTCCCGTCCGGGACCAGGGTCCCGGCCCAGTAGACGACCGAGCGCCCGGTGAGATCGACGGTCGGGCGCCACATGTCCTGCGCGACGATGGCGTCGGTCTCGCCAGTTTCCGGATCCAGGGTGAAGGCAGTCGGGTGCTCCTCCACCACCGCGGGCGCGCCGGGGGCATCCGATGCCGCGGCGACAGGGCTCGGGCTGGCGGCAGTGGCGTCCGTGCCGGGGTCTGTCGGCGCCGGCTCGATTCGGTTGGCGAGCACGCGATTGCCGAGCCAGCCAGAGAAGAAGGTCCGATGGTCGGATGTCACCGCGGTCGCGAGCTCGTCGCCGGCGCGCCAGAGATAGAGGTCGGGGCCCGCCGAACCGTCCGCCGGGCGGGCGGAGAACGCCAACCATGTGCCGTCGGGCGAGTAGGCGGCGTCGCCGATCACCACGACACCCGAGATGATCGACAAGCCGGCCGCCGGTTCGGGGGCCGCGGTCGGTGCCTCCGGGACATCCACCCCGGGAGTGGGGCTCGGCGATGGCGGTGAGGTTGGAACCGGGTCCGGGGTTGACGTCGAAGTCGGGGTCGGGGTCGGGATCTGCGCCGTTGACGCGGGCCCAATGGGTGAGGCGTCGCTGCCTGGCGTGGACGAAGGTGTCGGGCTGGGTTCGTCGGTGGGCAGTGGCGGCACGTTGACGACCAGGATCTCCGTTCCACCGTCTGGATCGGACGATGTCACGACCACGATCTGGTGTCCCGTCGGGGACTGGAGCACGGCCCGTGGGGCGTTGGTCAGGGCGAGCCTGGTGGACGTGCCGCCGTCCAGCGTCGCGCATCCCGCGCGTGGATCCTGGCAGACACTGTCCACGCTGGCGCGGCGGAATTCATAGCTGCCGTCCGGTCCGGTCTGGACCCAGGCCAGCGCATATGCGCCCACGTACAGCGGCGTTGGCTCGGGGCCCTGGGCCCCGCCGGCGACGTCGCTGCCCGCGGGCCCAAGGGGGATGCCGCTCCAGGAGAACAGGCTCGCACCGACGACGACGGCGACCACCAGCAGGCCCGATGCAGCGCCGAACGGCACCCGCCTGGATCGCGGGAAGCCCGCTCGCCGCGCCAGCCTCGTTCCGCGAGCTCTGCGTGCAGCGTCCCTCTCGATTGCCACTGACGTACGAGCCCACAGATCGCGCGGCGGCCGTGGATGCGCCGAGCGCCATGCTTCGAACAGTCCGCGATCGGCGGCCCATGCATCCCGATCGGCGACGCACTCGGCACAACCGGCCAGGTGGGCATCGAGCCACGCCTTATCCGCCAGGTCTGTCGGGTCCGTGAATCCGGCTGCAATCAGTCCGCGGGCGCGGTCGTGCGAGGCTTCCCCGTCGTTGTGTCGACGGCGGAACGGCAGCGTCATCGGCCGCCCCTTCCGCGTTGCGCAAACGCGATGTCGCGCTCGGCCTCCGAGGCGGCCTCGGCCGCCTGTTCGGCTGCCAGCGTCTGCCGAAGCGATTCGCGCGCACGAGTAAGGAGCGCGCGTGCCGCGACGTGGCTGACCCCGAGTGCCGTGGCCAGCTCCTGGCCGGTCAGGTCATGGACCTCGGCCATCAGCAGGGCCGCCCGCTGACGGTCCGGAATGCGGGACATTGCCCGCTCGAGTGGGCCGGAGAGGCGCGAATCCATCGCCATCCGCTCGGCCGACGGCGAGGTGCCCGCGGATTCGCCGGTGAAGGGCAGGAACCGGATGAGCTTCTGGCGACGAATGTGATCGAGCGCCACCCGATGCGCGATCTGGTAGAGCCAGGCGCGGGCGTTCTCGTCCTTCTCGAGGGTGTCGTAGGCCCGGTACGCCTTGACGAACGCGTCCTGCTCCAGGTCGGCGGCCAGCTCCGGATCACGGACCATCCGGAGGAGATAGGCGAAGATCTCGCCCTGGTGGCGGGCGAACAGCGCCTCGGTGAACGCCGCAGCGGACGTGCGATCCCAGGTATCGGTCATCGGAACGTCCGAACCGAGCCAAAGCGGCCTCGGGGACGTGATGGCGAGGCCCCACGGCCAGCCACGACTGAACATTCAGAACCTTCCCTGACGGGGGGCGGCGCGACGGAATCAGGGTTCGCGCTGCCATGCCGATGGACGAGGCACCGTCCACCGTTGTGACGCCTCGAGTTCAAACCGAGGCCTCCGCGCCACCGCCTCCGGCCTGCGCGAGCAGCTCCTCGACCGCGTCCTCCGGCGAAACGGGATTAACCGGCAAGCCGGTTCCGAGCTCGAGTCCCGCGATGTCGCGGAGCCGTGGGTGGAGCTCCCAGTGCCAGTGGTAGGTGGCATCGACGCGCTCACGGAGCGGCGCGGTGTGCAGCACCAGGTTGTAGGGGGGACCGTCGAGCGTGCGCGCGAGCAAGGCGAGGACATGCCGAAGCG
>JBDSJV010000236.1:0-3515 GCA_039917225.1 Candidatus Limnocylindrales bacterium | reverse complement strand
CACGCGTGCCGGCTGACCATGTTGCCGAGCGCATACACAACGTCACCGCCCACATAGGCGCCCGCAGAGAGAATCAGGAATCCGCTGATAGACGCCCAGATCGCCACGGCACGATCCCCGTCCTCGGCACCTCCTCCCACCCGAAGCGCCAGCGATCCCACGTAGACGACGAGCGCCAGCACCATCAGCGTGCTGTGGATGGTTGCGCGCTCCCGCGCGGTGCCGTCCGTGTCTGAATAGTCGGCTGCTCCGGTGACCGCGGCCGCAACCATCGAGAGGATTCCCGCGATCAGCGCGACGTCGGCGGCCGCCCGCTGCCCGAGGAGGTCCAGGACGATGACCACGAACAGGATCCCGATCGGCGCGTCCGTCACGACGGCGTGGAGCGGGTGGCCGAGCCAGCGGCCGTTCAGGAGATCCCGGATCACCGGGATCGAGCGAAACAAGGCCGACAGCCAGCGATGGTTGAAGTCGCCGAGCGGCTTGGCCCAGCGCCCCTGCGCCGCGATGAACCTGGCGAACGAGCGACCCATGGCCACCTCCCAGAGTGCAAGTCTACGCGGAAACCGCCCCGATCCCGGTTTCGGATAGGCTGCCCCGATGCCCACCTCCGGGCGGCCCTGGCTGCCGATCCTCATCGTCTTCTGGCTGACCTCGATGGTCGAGGGGCTTGGCGTGAGCCAGGTCTTCGCGCTCCTCCCGTCCCAGCTCTCGGAGCTCGGCGTGCCCGATGCCGATCGCCTGTCCTTCATCGGCCTGTTCAGCGCCCTTCTGTTCGTGCTGGGGATGCCGCTGGTCCCACTGTGGGGCGTCTGGGCAGACAAATACAGCCGCAAGGCTGTGATCGTTCGGAGCGCGATCGTCGAGGCCGTGGTCTTTCTCGGCATGGCACTCGCAACCGAGCCGTGGCACGTGGCGGTGAGCATCCTGCTGATCGGCTTCCAGCTCGGCAACACGGGCGTCATGCTGGCCGGCATTCGCGATGTCGCGCCCAAGGCGCGGCTCGGCACGGTCATCGCCATCTTCGGTGCGTCGGGGCCGGTCGGGTTCGCGCTCGGCCCGACCCTGGCGGGCATCTTCATCGATGGACTCGGCTGGTCGATCAGCGGTGTGTTCGCGGTATCGGCCGGACTGTCGGTCGGGACCGCCCTCCTGGTGGCCTTCGGGTCCCGCGAGGTCCGACCCGAGATCATCCCGGAAGGGCGTGTGCTCAAGCTCGCCTTCGGGGCGCTGCGTGGTGTCCTGTCCGACCACGCGGTCCGCGGGATCTTCCTCATCTTCGGCGTCTCGTTCCTCGCCAGCCAGATGGCAAGGCCCTACATCCCGGTGGTCGTTGAGACGATCACCGGGCGCGGCCCCGGGCTCGCCAGTGGAATCGCACTGGTCGCCGGAACCGCGGCCCTGGCGGGCGCCCTGCTTTCGCCCGCCATCGGGGCCCTCGGAGACCGGTTGGGCTACCGCCCGATCCTGATCGGCGCGCTGCTGGTGGGTGCGGTCGCGCTCGCAGCGATGCCGTTCGTGCCGCACGTCGGCGGTCTCGCGCTGCTCGCAGGCGTGGCGGTCGTCTTCGCCGCGTCGGTCGCCTCGGTCAGCGCGATGGTCTTCAGCATGCTCGCGACCGAGGTGCCGCCCGCCCGACGATCCCAGACCCTGAACCTCGTGTACCTGCCGCTCTACACCGCGGGGATCTTGGGGCCGCTCATCGGATCGCAGGTCGTCAGTGCGGGGCTGCCCGCACCGTTCCTGGTGGGTGCCGCGGTCTTCGTCGCGGGTTCCGTCGTGCTGTCACGACGTCGCCCGGTGGATCAGCCCGGGAGGTCGCGCTCCGCTGGTCCGGTATAGACCGCCATCGGGCGGATGAGCCGGTTGTCGGCCCCCTGTTCCAGGATATGGGCCGTCCAGCCAGCGTGACGAGATAGGGCGAACGTGGCCGGGAACAGGTCCGGCGTCAGACCTACGCCCTGGAGGACGGCGGCTGCGTAGTACTCGACGTTCGTCTTGAGGGGCCGCTCGGGATGCTTCTCGGCCAGGACCCGCAGGGCGACGTCCTCGACGGCGATCGCCAGGGCGAGCCACTCGGGCTTCTGGTCCAGAGACTCGGCAACCTTGCGCAGCGCGGCCGCCCTGGGGTCGTAGGCGCGGTAGACCCGATGCCCGAAGCCCATCAGCCGCTCGCCGCGCTCGATGGCGTCGCGGACCCACTCCTCGGCGTGCTCCGGAGAGCCGACCTTGTGGAGCTGTTCGACGACCTCGGACGGCGCGCCGCCGTGGAGGGGTCCCTTCATCGCTCCGATTGCACCGCAGACCGCCGAGGCGATGTCGCTGCGAGTCGAGGAGATGACCCGGGCCGCGAAGGTCGAGGCATTGAGACCGTGCTCCGCACCCACGACGAAATAGGCATCGAGGGCACGGGCCGTGCCGGGCTCCGCACGCGTCCCGGTCAACTGGTAGAGGAAACCGGGCACCAGGTCCAGATCCGGATCCGGTTCGATCGGATCTAGGCCCTGGCGGAGCCGCGCAAATGCGGCCAGGGCCGACGGTGAGAACGCCGTCAGGGCCTGCGCCTGCTCCGCGGTCGCCGGCCACGTCAGGTCCTGGGTGGCCCCCCAGACCGAGACGGCGGTTCGCAGCGCATCCATCGGCTTGGCGGTCTTCGGCAGTGCCCGGAGGGTCGTCAGGACGGCGCCCGGGATCGGCCCGGTCGGGATCTTGTGCCCGGGGTCCCACTCGCCGGTCCACAGGAGGTTGGCCACGGATCCGAACGTTCCGTGTTCCACGAGATCGCCGATCCGGTATCCGCGGTAGAGCAGTCGTCCCGCGGCGCCGTCGACGAAGCCGAGTTCGCTCTCGGCTGCCGGGACCCCCTCGAGGCCCGGGGAGTACGGATACGAGGGAGCCGCTGGTGGGCTCGCCGCGGTCGTTTTCGTCATGCGGGGATGGTAGCCCTGCCGCGTCAAATGCGGTGCGTCGGAGGTCCGGATTGATCATCGCTGGCTGCTCAATCCACGGTTCCGTCCCGTCGGAGACCCCGTGCTAAGGTCCGTCCATGTCGTCCCACGCCCGCCCGTCGATGGAGGCGGAGCCATCCCATGCTGAGACCCCTGACCTTGCGACTGCCCGCAATGCCGTTGTCGATGGTCGGTGGGCGGAGGCCGTCTACCACTTTCGGGACTCTGATGAGCACGAGAAGCTGAGCGCGGACGACCTTGATTCGTACGGCGAGGCGCTCTGGTGGACCGGCCGGAACCGGGAGGCGATCGTGGTCCGCGAGCGGGCATTCGCGGCACACGACTCGGCAGGAGACGTCCAGCGCGCAACTGTCACTGCGTTGGCCCTCGTCGACTACAACAACAACTGGAACGGCACGGGCGTGGCGAGCGGCTGGGCTCGCCGTGTCGAGCGTCTGCTTGCCGGGCGGCCGGAATCGAAGGAGCAAGGTGGGCTCGAGCGGATCAGGCTGAATATGGCGCTCCATCGGGGCGACCTCGACGCCGCGCTCGCGCACGCCGACGAGA
>JBDSJV010000235.1:0-4835 GCA_039917225.1 Candidatus Limnocylindrales bacterium | reverse complement strand
AACTCGCTCATGAGGGCGCGACGATGATCGTGGTGACCCACGAGATGGCATTCGCCCGTGAGGCCGCAGATCGGGTCTACTTCATCGAGGAGGGCATCTTCGTGGAGGCTGGCTCGCCTGAGCAGGTTCTTGACGATCCACAGGATGCTCGCTGCCAGCAGTTCCTGAGCCGCCTCCTCAAGACCGCCTGACCGAACCAGGATCCGGCCCTCCAGCGCCCAGTCGGGCACGCACCAGGACGGCGCCGTCACGCTGGCGGGCCAGCCGAACCCACCATGATCCTCTGTCGAGCCACGCCCTGGCATCGACGAGATCACCGGGTTCCGCGGACGCCGCGTACTCGATCGCCGCCCGGCGGGGCTCTGCCGTCAGCGCGTCACGACCACCCGCAGCCGAGATGGCCTCCTCGATCCAGTCGAGATAAACCGCGTTGTTGACGTGCCCCAGGGGATCCAGATCCTGCGGCCTGACTCGCAGCTCGAGGCTCGAAGCACCCTCGGGCGGGCTCGCCAGGACGACCCGGATGATCTCGCCGTCGAGTTCCGGGTTGGGGAATGCATCCCCGAAATCGGGCGGGATCCGATTGATCCGGCCGCCGTCATCGATCAGGATCCAGTCGACCGTCGAGATGGCCGCCAGCGACCCATCCGGCAGCCGGAACTCGCCCCGACGGCGTGCCCAGATGCGGCGGTGGCCGATTACTGCGGTCGCCAGGCGCAGGATTCGTCCCATCGAGATCGGAACGAGAATCTCGAGTTCCGCCGACCGGACCACCCACGAGCGGTGCCGCTCCGCGTACCAGCTCCGATCGAACCCGAGCGCCTCGGAGTGGCGCCAGGCGACGTCCTGCGCGTATCGAAGGAGCGATCCTGTCCGCACTCGCCCATCGGGACCCGCCTCGTCGAAGCGGACGCGATAGCCGGCGAGATAGCCGTTATCGACGCCCTCAACGGGCCGGTCCTCCCGGCCCGCCAGCCCCGGATCGGCATCTTCATGGCGAGGCCGTGACCCACTCACGCTGGAGCCACGGAGCGTCGGCCGGCCAGCCGATCCAGTGTCTCGATGGAAACCAGCCGTGTGCCCGTACGAGGGGCCGTCTGGCGGGCCAGTCGAACCTCGCACGACCTCCTGGCGTCGAAGACCACGAGCACCGGCAGCAGGCGTTCGCCCTCCTCGGCCGCGTGCGCTCGGGCATCGTCGAGTTGATGCAGGACGTCGGGCGAAATCCCTCGGGCACCCCACTTGCAGTCGTAGGCCTCCGCCGCGCCAGGCACCTCCACGGTCACGTCGTAGGGGTGGATCTCGGCCGTCACTCCGTCGAACAGGATTCGGCGCTCGTGACGGAGCACGTCCACTGGCACCCGACGGGCCAGGAGGCGCTCGGTCACGGCCTCGACGATCGCCCCCCGGAACTGGCTCCTGACTTGCTCACCTCGATTCGCCACGGCGAGTGACGCCTCGAGGATCGCCTCTGACCGCTCCACCGAGACCTCGCTCGACCCGGCCGCGCGGCCGAAGAGCCGGGGAAAGGCCACCCGCCAGGACTCCGGATCAGTGGTCTCGCCGTTCATGACGGCCCGCGCCAGGACCCGCTGGGACGGCGTGGCATCGTCGAGCAGCGCCGCCATCCGCGCGACGAGGGCATCCGCCTGGATCCCCGCATAGACCACCGCGCGAGCGTCACGGGCCGCGTCCTGGAACCTCACCAGGCCTCCTCGCCGAATGCCACGAGCGTCGCCTGGGGCAGGGTCGAGAGCCAGTCGATCGCGCGGTGTGGATCCGTGATCAGGCCGACCTCGGCGACGAGCTGATCGATCGCCGGTTCGATCGCCGGTTCGATCGCCGGATCCGCGGCCTCGCTCACGCGCTCCGCCGCAACGGCTCGCAGGCGGGCCACCCAGACGGCCTCGAGGTCGTGGATGTAGGTCCATTCGTCGTCGACTGCCTCGGCGAGGGCCACGAGCCGGCCCATGGCATCGACGATCCGTTCAGCGAGGGCCGGGATGGTGGTCACGCCCGAAGCGTACCCGGGCAGGGCTCCGTGGCGTCAGGCCGAGCGCGACCAGCGAAGGGTGGCTCTTCCGGGCTCGAGCGAGCGAGGACGGTCCACCCCATCGAGAACGCGCTCGGCGCGCGTGTGGAGGGCCTCGAGTCGGCGGGTCGCCTCGGCATCCCAGGCACCCGAATACGTGGTCAGCGCCGCGCGGCGGAGGATCAGTGCCTCGCCCCGACGGCCGGTCGCTTCGAGCGCGGCGGCACGCTCCAGCACCTTCAGGTACAGCTCGGGCAGTGAATGAGCGACGGACATGCCTTCCACCGAGCCAGCATCGTGCTCCGAGCGCCGAAATGGAATAGTCCTCTGGTCCCATCCACGAGACGGCATTTGCCGACGCGGCCGGGCAAGCCGCGCCCGATCGCGGATCAGTCGCCCGAGTGCCAGGTCGAGCGGATCGAGAAGTCGTCGAACGTGCCCGTCGTCGGCATCCAGACGGTGGAGACTGATTCGACGATCGATCCTGCGGGTCCACGTTCGAGAATCCGGACCAGAGCTTCGAGATCCGCGCGATCTCCCTCGGCGACGCAGCGCAGCGCGCCAGCCCGCTCGTTGGCAACCCAGCCGCTGACCGCGAGGCCAGCCGCTGCGTCGAGGACGAACACGCGAAATCCGACGCCCTGGACCACGCCGCGGACTGTGGCGTCGAGGCGGACCCTGGTCATCGACCGGCGGCTGGCGCCCAGGCGATGGCCAGGACGTCGAGCACCAGTTCGGGACTGACGTTTCCCTCGAGCCGCTCGGCGGCCACGTCGAGGCGCCGCAGCGCGGCACCGACGGTCACGGGATCCAGGCGGGCCGATGGGCCCTGGAGGTCATCGACCAGGTCGAGATCACGGACGGCGGCCTGATCACCCGTGACGACCAGTCCAAGATCACGGACGACGGAACGCCAGACCTCGAGAAGGGCGAGGGCCCCGCGCCGTCGCTCGGCGGCCGGGATGCGAACGCCCTTCTCATCCGGCGCTGGTTCCGTGTCGGCTGCCGTTGCATCCGGAAGGTCGGCCACGGCAGCGGCGGCCGATCCAGTGCCGCCGTCGGTCTCGCTGCCTTGTCCGCGTGCCTGGCTGCGGCCCCTGGCACCCGCACGGACCGGTCTCGCAGCGGACGCCTCGGCGGCGCCGGCATCGAGTGCCCGAACGAGCTCGGCGGCCCGGGCCGCGAGGTCCCTGACGCCCACGAGCCGCGCGGTCAGGCCGGCCCCGAGTAGATCGAGCAGCGTGCGAGCGATCTCCCCGCGCAGCAGGACGGCCCCGGGGGCGCGCGCGTAGCTGATGGCAAGACCCGGACGACCCTCAGCCAACCGCGCCAGGCGCGCCGTCGTCGGCGGATCAGCGACTCCCTGCTCCGCCAGCACGATCTCCAGGTCGCGGACCCCGATTGGGCCGAGGCGAATCCGGACGCAGCGCGAGCGAATCGTGGGAAGCAGCCGCTCCTCCTCATCGGCGCACAGGACGATTGTCGTCCATGCCGGCGGTTCCTCGAGGGTCTTGAGGAACGCCGTCTGCGCGTCCTCGGTCATCCGATGCGCGGCTTCGACGATCGCGACTCGCTGGCCACCCTCAACCGGGAGGTAGGCGAGGTTGGCGACGAGGTCACGAACGCCGCGGACGTCGCGGCCCCCGATCGCGATCACGCTCCCGGCGCCCGCAGGGGCGAGTCGGTGGAGATCCGGATGGTTGCCGTGATCGACCGTGCGGCATCCGCGGCACTCGCGGCACGGCCTCGACTCGATGTCCGGGGCGATACACAGCAGCGACGCGGCGATATCGCAGGCAAGGGTGGTCTTACCCACGCCCTGTGGGCCGGTCAGGAGAATGGCGTGCGGCAGGCCGGACCCGAGCATCGCTCGAATCGCGGCCACCGCCACGGGCTGACCGCGGGTCCGCATGCCGTCCATGCCGACCTGCTAGCTCGCGGGCTCGGCCGCCTTGCGCGTCGTCCGTCGCTTCGCCGCGGGCTTCGCAACCTCCGGCTCTGCCACCGCGGCAGCCTTGCGCGTCGATCGCGGCTTTGGTGCCGGCTTCTCAGCCACCGGCTCAGCCGAGGCGGACGACGCGTCCGAAGACGGCGTCGCATCAACCTTGGCCCTCGACCTGGTGCCCGAAGCCTTGGCCGGGGCCTTGGCCGGGGCCTTCCGGCTCGCCCTCGCCTTCGGTGCCGGCTTGGCTGTCTCAGCCACGCTTTCGACGTCGGTCATCGGAGTCTCCGTCGCGGAGGCATTCGCGGTCGCCGCGCGAGGCGATCGTCGCCGGGGTGCCGGCTTGGTCGCCTCGGTCGGTGCGGGCCCACCATCGCCCTCGCCACGGGCGGGCGTCGGAGGCGCGGCCGGCCTGCTGGCCGGACGCGAACCGAGCTGCGCCCGGAGCATTGCCTCCAGCTCTGGCGGCACTTCGCTCCACGGCTCGTCGGGGTTACCAACAGGGCCTGCCGATCGAGGGGCCGGTCGATCACTGCGGAACCGGTCGGGCTCTCGTGATCCACCGCGGGGCGAGGTCTCACCGTAGCGCGAACCACCACTGGACCGGCCGCCCGTGGCCCCGCCAGATGCTCCCCGACCAGTGCCGTATCGCTCACGATCGACAGCGGCCGAATAGCCGGCGCGCGCTCCGCCGCGAGCGGGGCCTCCACGGCTCGGTCCACGGCCGCTGTCTCGCTGACGCCGCTCCGAGATCAGGTACTCGGGGATCGGCGGCTCGTCCAGGTCCTCATCGTCAATCGGTGTTGGCGCTCCGGATGCCGCGGCGGGCATGCCGATCTGGGAATCCCAGACCGATCCGAA
>JBDSJV010000234.1:0-3482 GCA_039917225.1 Candidatus Limnocylindrales bacterium | reverse complement strand
GACTGCCCGCCGACGACCACGTGGCTCACCCCAAAATCACGGAAGATCGCAGCCAGCCCGTCGCCGGCCGCGACGGCGATGACCGCCAGGGGCAGCTTGACCGGTACGACATCGTCCGGAGCCGGGCTGGGCGTCGATCCGCCCACGGTCGAGACGGCCTCGGCCTCTCCGGCACCGGTGAACGAGGCCGCGCGTGTCTCCCGCAGATCGCGGGCCTGGTGGTCGAGGTTCTCGACGCTGATCAGCGAGAGCGCCCCACGTCCGAGACCGTGGGCGATGACGAGGTCGGGTCGCTCGTTATGGACGTGCACCTTGAGGGCTCGCGCGTCGCCAGCGACCAGGACCGAGTCGCCGATGGACTCGAGATGGTCCCGAATCGCGTCAACGTCGAGACTCTCCCCAGGCCGGGCCTGGAGGAGGAACATCGTCTCGTAGCCGAACCCCTCGTCGGCGTGGGCAACCAGGACCGATGGCTTGATCCGGACCTCGCTCGGTGCGCGTACCACCGCCGGCGCACCACCGACGAGAAAGAGCAAGGCCCCCTGGACCAGCCGGTAGACGCCCTGGCCGCCGGAGTCCACCACACCGGCTTCGCGGAGGATGGGGAGCAGCGATGGGGTTCGAGCGACGGACCGTTCGGCCGCATCAAGCGTGGCCGTCAGCACGACCTCGAGGTCGGCGTCCCGCTCCGCGGCGGCCACGGCTTCGACCGAGGCCTCTCGAATGACGGTCAGGATCGTGCCCTCAACCGGCTTGGCCACAGCCCCGTAGGCCGCGCGCGTCCCCAGGCTCAGCGCGTTCGCCAGATCGAGGCCGTTGAAGCGCGTCTTGCCGTTGAGCCCCTCCGCGAACCCGCGGAGAATCTGGCTGGTGATCACGCCAGAGTTCCCTCGCGCACCCATCAGGGCCCCGAACGCAGCAGCGGCCGCGACGCGTTCTGCGGTGCCCTTTTCGCCCACGCCTTCGGCCTCTGCCAGCGCGGCCTTGACCGTGGCCAGCATGTTCGACCCGGTATCTCCATCCGGCACCGGGAAGACGTTGAGGGCGTTGATCTCGTCGACGTACGTTTCGAGGTTCGCGACCGCGGCACGGAACGCGCCGAGCAGGCCGCGGCCATCACAGGCGCGGCGGACCATCAGGCGACATCCGTACCGCTGTCCGCGAGGTCCGAGGTCTCGACGCGGCGTCTGGGCGTGGGGCCTGGCGGCATGGCCCCCGGCGTCGTATCAAGCCCCCCGATCCTGATCCGTAGCTCGTCAACCTCGCGACCAAGCGAACGTCGGATCCGATATCGGACGGCGGAATCGACCTGCCGCGCGACCTCTGCGACCGGCAAGCCGGCGTGGACACGAAGACGGAGCTGGATCGCCAGTCGGTCCTCGGAGAACGAGATGCGCACTCCCGGAGTCCTGCCCACGAGAAATGCTCGAGCGCGCTCGAACAGGCCCGCCTCGAAGCCGGCCACACCATACGAGGTGAGGGCGGCGGCGCGGGAGATGTCAGCCGCCGCACGACGGGTGACCAGGGCTCGACCAGGGATCTCGTCAGGAGCCATTGAATGGGGTCCTCATGAGCGGGCGCCACCGATCAACGGAGTCGCTCTGGGTGCGTGCTATCATACCGCCCCGCTCGGGTACTACCGGCCCGGCTTGATGACGAATCCCCTTTCGAGGACACTCATGGCCCGTTCCTGCGCGATCTGCGGCAAGGTTTCAATGGGCGGCTTCAATCCCCAGTCGTCGGGAATGAACCGCGTCCGTGCGCACCGCCGCTACCAGCCGAACCTCCAGCCGCTCCAGACTAACGAGGGCGGCACGCCCAAGAAGATCCTGACCTGCACGCGATGTCGCAGGACGCTCACCAAGAGCGCCCGTTAGGGCATCCCGTCACCGGCTCCTCGCCGGCCGCCGACCATATGATCCCCGACCGGTCGCACCTGCGGCCGGTCGCTTTCATGTCACCGATCTGCCCGGGCGACGATCCGCGGTATCCAGCCAGACCGTGAACGGTCCGTCGTTGACGAGCTCGACCGCCATGTAAGCCCCGAACGTGCCGGTGCCGACGGGATCGACGCCCGCTCCGCGTATCCCTCTGACGACACGTTCATAGAGGCGCTCGGCCACGGCTGGCGGCGCAGCGTCCGTGAAGCCTGGCCGGCGTCCGCGCGACGTGTCCGCGAAGAGGGTGAACTGGCTGACCACGATCGCGCCGCCGCCAACATCGAGGATCGATCGATTGGTCCTTCCCTCGGCGTCCCGGAAGACTCGCAGCTCCACGATCCGCCGGGCGAGGGCGTCCGCCGTGGCGTCGTCATCGTCATGACCGATCCCAAGCAGGATCACCAGGCCAGGGCCGATGGCCGCGACGGTGGCATCGTCGATGCGGACCGCTGCCCGGGAAACACGCTGCAGCAGCGCCCGCATCAGCGGGAGGTGGCGCCGAGGGCGGCTCGCCAGAGCCCACCGATCGTGACGGCCCAGGGGATGAGCAGGATCGGCGAGTCGGCACCACCAAACCACTCAGCCTTCACCACCCCGATCACGCCGATCGCGCCGATCGCCGCGATTGCCAGGCCCTGGCCCACGAGAGCCCACCGGACGCGCCCCGCCATCCGCCTCCAGGCGCTGCGATCACCGGCGTCCGCCGCCCTGACCACGGTCGGATCGGCGACCCGGGCCGCCCGGTCCACGATGCGCCGGACCCAACCGGGCGCGTGGACGATCGAGATGTAGGCGACCCACGCGTAGGCGATCCCACCGAGGATGTCGACGACGTAGTGATCCGCGAGGTAGACGATCGCGAACCAGACACTCGCGGCATACACCAGCATGAGCCAGCCCGGGCGTCCGAAGGCCCGTCGAGCGAACAGGAATGCCAGGAACGGGTAGCCGGCGTGGAGTGACGGGAAGGCCGCCACCTGGTTCGGGTTGACCTCGTAGATGGCGTAGCTGTACAGGTAGCGGCCCTCGAACCCGAACAGGCGGGCCAGGTCGGCAAAGCCCTGGGCCTTGAGGTACGTGATCGCCGGTTGCCCGTCAGGCCCGGGGATCAGGCCGTGCTCCGCGGCCCACCATGGCGGCGCGACCGGCAGCACAAGGTAGGTCAAAAAGCTGACCATCGATAGCAGGATCAATGCCGCCACGAAGTCGTAGTAGGCACGGCGACGTCGCACCCAGAGAAGGAAGGCAACCGCGAGCGGCAAGGGGAAGTGAAGGAAGTAGAAGATCGTCCCGGCGATCGCCCAGGGATCCGAGCCTGTCGCCGGGTGAAGCGCTTCCTGGAGGACCTGTGTTGGCAGCGCGCCGCCGAACAGCGCCCGCTCGATGGCCAGGATGTCGGCCGAGTGGATCACCCGGTTGATGTCGTCGGCGAAACCACGCATGAGCTCGTAAGCGAGGAAGAGGCCGATAAAGGGCACCCAGTCGCGAATGAACAGGCGGCCGCGCCCGAGGATCACCGCCGCAAGCCCTAGAGCGATCAAC
>JBDSJV010000233.1:0-3755 GCA_039917225.1 Candidatus Limnocylindrales bacterium | reverse complement strand
GATCGACGATCGCGAGAAGAAGGTCCGTTTCATGGAGGTGGCGTCCGGCGGCTTCCTGCATCTCGGCGAGACGAAGTCCTTCATCCGCGTCGAGGCAATCACCCAGATCGCCACTGACGCTGTCCACATCAGCCGGACGCGCGAGCACGTCGCCGGAGCGCCCACATACGATCCGGACCTCGTCGCGGCCGATACCGACCCCTTCTCCGGGGACTACTTCTCAAGTCTCTACCCCTACTACGGATATCAAGGCGAAGCGGTTGCACCGTGGATCACGAGTTGGCCGAACCCGAAAGACACCATCAACCGGTGAAACCGCCGACGCGGGCTGTCCCGTAGACGTCCGCGGGGGCAAGATCTCTCAGGTTCTCCTCTCGCCCTTTCATCCTCGGTCGGCTATCTTCTTCATGCTGGCGATGGAGCACGGCACCGTCGCTGGCTGCTGCGCGATGAGACCGAGGCTAGGAATCCGATGGATCCCGACGCCCGCCGTCCTCTTCCAGAGCACGATTCGCATGACGTCCCTGGCAGAAGCACCAGGGGAGCATCGACAAGGAGGACCAGATGGCCAACGTCGAACAGCTCGTGACAGACCCCGTCTGTGGCATGAAGATCAGCCCCGCCGACGCGGTCGCCTCGATCGAGCACGACGGCACCACGTATTACTTCTGTAGCCAGGACTGCGCTGACAGCTTCCGCGAGTCCCCGGAGGACTTCGTCTAAGCCGCCCCCTCGGCCCTTTCCGGCGTGGTCGCCCTCGGCGCCCTCGGCGTTGCGTTCGCCGTCTTCGTGACGGCGTTCGCGGTTGTGCTCGGGCTGTGGTGGTTTGGCGACACGAAGCGGAGCCGCCACCAAGCAGTTCCGGAGCGGACGCCCTTCGCCGGCGGCACGGAACCCCAGTTCCACGCCTGGAGCCGCTACCACGTCCGCTACTACCCGATGGCGCTGATCTTCTTGGCCTTCGACATGGAGATGGTCTTCATGTATCCCTGGGCGGTCGTCTTCGTCCGCGAGGGGGCGATCGCGATGGTCGAGATGGGCATGTTCATCGCGATCCTGCTCCTCGGTGTCCTCTACGCGTGGCGCGAACGGGCCCTCGAGTGGGCCTGACCGGCCGCCTCGAACAGCTCGCCGCGAGCGCTCGCGTCCCTGTCTTTGCGATCGCCGGGAGCGGCGCGCGAGACGCCGTCCAGGATCTCCGGCTGCGATCCGAGATCCGCATCCTCGACACACCGAAGGCCGCGTCCATCCTCGTCGTGGCGGGTCCCATCGCGGACGTCCATGCGGGAGCCCTGGCTCGCATCCACGACACGCTGCCGCACCCGCGCGCGACCGTCCTCTGGGCACCCGAGGGCGCGCTCGCGTCGCTGCTCCCGGCCGTGGACCCGGTTGTGGCCGCCGGCGATCCGGTGGCGGCGGCGGTTGCAACCTACCGCGACCTCGTCCTGGGGCGGCGCCCGTCCGAGCCCGCGCTCCTGCCCGACGTCGATCCAGCGGAGTGGCGGGGGGTGGGGCCGTACGGCCAGGGCGGCAGCGCGATGACCGGTGGCACGCCGTACGGGCGCCCGATGGCCGAGCTCGGGCCTGACCCGGACGGGCTGCGTCTCGATGTCGTGCCGGTCACGGTCGGGCCGTTCTTTCCGAGGTTCCCGTCAGGCCTCGTCCTCGATATCCGATTCTCCGGCGATCTCGTGCTCGAGGCGGCGATCCACGAGGGCACCGTCGAACCGCTCGTCGGGCCGCCGGTCGGCCTGCCACGAGCGGCCCTGCGACCGTTCCTGCGGGCGCTCACGGAGCCGGTTCCTATCGCCGAACTGGAGCTGGCCCGTGCCCGGGACCACCTGCGCTGGCTCGCCGACGCGCTCCTCGCCCACGGCCTCCCGGCACTCGGTGCCCGGTCGCTCAGGTTGGCGCAGCGGGTGCAGCCGGGCGACGGCGGAACCGTCCGTCGGCTCGCCCGGCTCATCGGCTGGACGCAGGTGACCCGCTGGTCAACCCGCGGCGTCGGCAGGGTGTCAGCGGATGACCTCGCCGGCCTCGGTGCCGGCCCTGTCGCTCGCGCCGCGGGCCTCGTCGAGGATGTCCGGCTCGACGATCCCGCCTATCGTTCACTCGGCTTCGAGCCGGTTATCCGCGCCAGCGGCGATGCAGCTGCCCGCTGGAGCGTCCGGATGGCGGAGATCGCTCAGTCGCTCGATCTCGCGGCTCGTGCCGGCGACGCCCGGACGAGCCCGATCGGCCGGGTAGAGTCGCCTCGCGGACGGCTCGAGCCCGGCAACGCTGCGAGTGCCCGTCTCCTCGAGCTCGTGCCTCAGCTCCTCCGCGAAACGGAATGGGGTGATGCCGTGGCGACGGTGGTCAGCCTGGACCTCGACCTCGACGAGGCGGCCCGCGCCGAAGAGCTCGCCGCGGTCGAGGCCGTGGCATGAGGCCGTATGTCGCGGTCGAGGTCGGCCTCATCGCCTCCGCGCTGACGCTGATCGCAGGGATCTACCTGCTGGCAGTCCTCGATCGGTGGATCGGGTCCGCGGTCGCCGGCGCGCCGCTCCGGCTATCCGCGATCCTCTCCGGCCCGGTCCGCACCGCCGCCGCTCTCCTCCTCCAGCAGCGGCGCACAACCGAGCGCCCCGATACGCACGGCTGGGCTGTCGCGCCGGCCCTCTTCTTTGGGCTGGCGGCCCTCGCCCTGGTCATGGTTCCGCTCGGCCCGAACCTCGTCGTCGCCGACCCGGCGACAGGGTTCGTCATCTTCTCGGCGGCGATCGCCTTCGTGATGATTGCGGTCTTTCTCCACGGCTGGTCGCCCAACTCGACGTTCGCCCTCCATGGCGCCTACCGCTACGGGGCCCAGGCCCTGTCGTTCCAGATCCCGTTCCTCCTGGCGATGCTGGCCACCGCGCTCCCCGCGCAGTCGCTCTCGATCGTCGACATCGTCAACTCACAGGAGACGCTCTGGAACGTCGTTCGCGAGCCGATGGGCCTGCCGATCTATCTCGTGGTCGGCTTGGGCGTCAGCTTCTGGGGCCCGCTCAACCTGTCGGATGCGCCCGACCTCGCCGGCGGCACCTCGGTCGAGGACAGTGGGATCGGCCGACTGCTGTGGATGGTCGCCCGGGCCGCGATGTTGGTCGCCGTTGCCGCGATGGGTGCGGCCGGGTTCCTCGGTGGCTGGTGGGGGCCGCTGCTTCCTGGACCGGTCTGGGTCATCCTGAAGACCGTCGTGCTGCTGATCGCGTTCGTCGCGGCCGGGCACCTCCTGGCCCGCATCCGGATCGAGCGTTTCGTCCTCGTCTCGTGGGCGCTCCTCATCCCGCTCGCGCTGCTCAACGTCTTCGTCTCGGGGGCGTTCCTGCTGTGATCGCCGGACCCATCGTCGATGTCACGTTCTGGGTGTTCGCGATCGGCAGCATCGTCGCCGGCTTCCGCGTCTTCCGCACGGATTCGATGGTTCGAGCCGCGTTCTATCTGCTCGCCTCGTTTGCCGGTGTCGGGGGCATCCTCGTGCTGCTCGGTTCGGAGTTCCTGGGCACCGTGCTCATTCTCATGATGGCCGGCGAGATGCTCGTTATGGCCATTGTGATGGTCATGTTCATGATGAATCCCGCCGGTCTCAATCCGATGGTGATGGTCCATCAGAACCGCACGGCCGCGGTTGCCGGACTCGTAGCCTTCCTTACGCTGGCCGGCATCGGTCTCGTCGGCGAGTTTCCGGATCGTCCCGCTCCGGACCCGGCAGCGGCGACGGCGGAGCTCGG
>JBDSJV010000232.1:0-8618 GCA_039917225.1 Candidatus Limnocylindrales bacterium | reverse complement strand
ATCGAGCGCTACCTGCGCAAGGCAAACGGCGTCGTCGAGGCGAACGTGAATCTGGCGACCGAGACGGCGTCGGTTCGGTTCGATCCGACCGTCATCGATCTCGAAGGGCTGCGCGTGGCGGTCGAGGCAGCCGGTTACGACGCCCGCATCGATCGGGCCGAGGCTTCCGGTCCGGGCCCGCGGCCGGTCGACCAGTTGCTCGCCGCCGTTGAGGCGGCCGGCTACGAGGCCAAACTCCTGGTCGACGGTGCGTCGGGACCAACCGTCGCGGCCCAGGCTCGGACGCCGGACCAGGTGGCGCTGGTGGACAAGCAGGCCGTTGCCCTTCCGGACGCGGCCTCGGCCGCGGCTCCCGAAAAGACCTTCCAGCAACGACACCTCGCCGATACCAGCCGGCGGCTCATCGTCGCGACGATCCTGACGGTCCCGCTCCTGGTCGGGCTGGCCTCGATGACCGTTGCTCCCTTCCTCCCCGCGTTCCTGACGAACCCCTGGCTCCAGCTGGCGCTCGCGACCCCGGTCCAGTTCTACGCGGGCTGGCCGTTCTACCGGGGCGCCTGGAAGGTGCTCAAGCATCGAGCCACCGATATGAACACGTTGATCGCCGTCGGCACGTCGGCCGCGTACTTCTACAGCCTCGCGGCGATCCTGTTCTCCGACTTCTTCCGCGCCGCTGGCGTCGCGAGCGGCGAGCAGCTGCCGCTCTACTTTGATACCTCGTCGGCAATCATCACTCTCATTCTGCTGGGTCGCTTCCTCGAAGCCCGCGCCCGGAGCCACACCTCCGACGCGATCAAGAAGCTGATCGGGCTGACACCGCGGACTGCACGCGTCGTCCGCGATTCCGTCGAGCTGGATATGCCGATCGAGGAGGTCCTCCGCGGCGACATCGTGCTCGTCCGACCCGGCGAGAAGGTTCCAGTCGACGGCATCGTTCGGTATGGTCGGTCGGCCGTCGACGAGAGCATGATCACGGGTGAGAGCATGCCCGTGACGAAAGAACCCGAGGACGAGGTCATCGGCGGCACGCTCAATGCCTCCGGTTCGTTCCGGTTCGAGGCGACTCGAGTCGGGCGAGATACTGTGCTCGCCCAGATCGTCCGGCTCGTTCAGGAAGCCCAGGGCTCGAAGGCCCCCATCCAGCGCCTCGCCGACCTGGTCACGAGTTACTTCGTGCCGGCCGTCCTCGCTATCGCCGGCCTGACGTTCGTGGTCTGGTTCTTCTTCGGGCCGGCGCCGGCCTTCAACCTGGCGCTACTCAACATGGTCGGTGTCCTGATCATCGCCTGTCCCTGTGCGCTTGGCCTCGCGACGCCAACCTCGATCATGGTCGGGACCGGCAAGGGCGCCGAAAACGGCATCCTCTTCCGCAACGCCGAGGCGCTCGAGCGACTCCACAAGGTCCGCGCCGTCGTGCTCGACAAGACCGGCACGCTCACCGAGGGCAAGCCGCGGGTCACCGACATCGTCCGCGCGGCCGAATCGCCCGATGAGGTCGAGCTGCTCGGCCTCATCGCAGCCGCGGAGCGCGGTTCCGAGCACCCCCTCGGCGAGGCCATCGTGCGGTTTGCCCGCGACGAGCGCGGGCTCGACCTCCGGGACGCCACCGCGTTCGACGCAGTACCCGGTCAAGGGGTCGCTGCGACCATCGACGGCCGCTCGATCCTCGTTGGGCGGGCTGCCTATCTGGAGTCGTGCGGCGTTGGCGCCGACGCACTGCTGGCCGCCGCTGATGAACTCGCAGCGGCCGGCAAGACACCGGTGTTCGTCGCTGTCGACTATCAGCCAGCCGCGGTCGTTGGTATCGCAGACACGCTCAAGGCAGGCTCGGTTGAGGCGGTTGCCGAGCTCCATCGCCTCGGCCTGGAGGTCGTCATGCTGACGGGCGACAACGAGACGACGGGCCGTGCCATCGCCCGTCAGGTGGGCGTGGATCGCGTCCTGGCCGATGTCCGACCGGACGAGAAGGCCGCCCAGGTTCGCAGACTGCAGGCCGAGGGCAAGCTCGTCGCCATGGTCGGCGATGGGGTCAACGATGCGCCGGCGCTGGCACAGGCCGATGTCGGGATCGCGATCGGGACGGGGACCGACGTCGCCATCGAATCTGGCTCGGTGACGCTCATGAGTGGCGACCTGCGTGCGCTCGTCACCGCGTTTGCACTGTCGCGGGCGACGATGCGCAATATCAAGCAGAACCTGTTCTGGGCCTTCGCCTATAACGTCGCGTTGATCCCGCTGGCCGCGGGCGTGTTCTACCCGTTCACCGGGATCCTGCTCGACCCGATCATCGCGGCCGCCGCCATGGCGCTGTCCTCGGTCACTGTTGTCTCCAACGCGCTGCGATTGCGGCGCTTCAATCCACCGCCGGCCCGCCGCGCCCCTGCAGCGGATCGGGCGAGGGCCCTGGGCGCCAACGCCTGACGGAACGGCGCCCCGATGGTAGGGCGACATTCGAAGTATCGAGGGCGGCCCGTGCGCGGACTACCGGGCGGTCGGGTCAGCCCAGGACGTGGCAGAGCCCCAGGGTGAACACCGTCATGGCTGGGGGCAGCCATTCGTACGGGAGGTGTTCCGGCGTCCGCTCCATGCCACCCGTCAATTCGAGCAGGCCACCGACCCTGCGGTCAGCTGCGCTCGTGAAGGCGACCCTTGATCCGACTTCGGCGGCTTCGACTTTGACGAGTGCCGACGCAATTCCGGCGGCAGTCGCTCCGTGACCTAGCGCGTATCGGTCGGCGGCCCGTTCGAGGTCGACGAGACGATCCGCCAGCGCCTTCGTGACGCGTGCAATGGGACTAGCAAGGCTGATCCACGCCTCCAGGGAGGCGGCCCGAAGTGGCCCGTAGGTCCGCCGGTGGTATTCCTCATGCAGCAGAATGGCCCGGAGTTCGTGCTCCTCAAGGCCGTTGAGCAGGGATTCACCGACATAGATCGTCGGGTGCCTCGCTCCAAGAACGAAGGCTGGGCGACCAGGGCCCATGACCACTCGACACTCGATCCCTTGGACCCGCGCCGCAACGGTCTGCGGCCATATGGCCTTCGATAACCGGTGCCCCCGCCAGAGATTCCACGCGAGCAGGCTCATCCAGGCACCAACCGAGATGGCGCTGGCGACTTCAAACCCGACTATCGGGTCGATCCCGTATCTCCGCGCTACCAGTGTGCACGCGGAAAGGACGATGGCCACAACGGATGTCACTGCCAGCGGACGGAAGAACCGGTGAATCTCAGACTGCTTCACGGCGGGACGCAACCTCGATCAACTGGGCGCGCAGGTCTGGGTCGAGGTCCTGCAGCCGCAGGGCAAACTGGCGGAGCGCTGCCGTCCCGTAGCGACCAACGAGATTGTCTACCGCCTGCTGGCTCATCGTCTCCACGAGCCGCGCCTCGTCCGCGGCGGGACGATACACGTGATGCCGCTGAACCTTTGTCCTTTCCAGCAGACCTCGCTCGTGCAGCCGCGCCATCACCGTCATAACCGTCGTATATGCCGGTCGCCGTCCTGCGACGGAGAGCGCCTCGACGACGCTGGCAACTGTCGCCTCGCTCTGTTCGAGGACGATGCGCGTAATTGCGCCGCCGAGCGGGCCGAGTACGTCTTCGATCGCCGGCTGTACAGGCTGAGACCTTCGTGGCCGTAGAGTCACGAGGGCATCCTAGCAAAGGACACGGGCCGGTCTCACCGACACGGGCTCGGCCGTCGGGCCGATCGCCAGGTCCAGGGTGCTTCGACAACGGCCCGACCGCACGGCTCGTCCATCTCACAAACCCCTAAGCATTCGCTCATGTTGCCCTAATCTAGTCTGGCAAGACTCACAATCGCAGACGGAAGGACGGGACGTGATCAGTTGTCTCGCGACCGAGCGGCACGACGCTGCACAACGTACGGAGACCTCGACTAGTGAGTGAGGCGACCCGCATCATGGTCGTGGACGACGACCCGAAGATCAGAACCGTAGTGCGCCGCGGGCTCGCGTTCGAGGGATACCGCGTCGTGGAGGCTGCGAGTGGCGAGGAAGCACTCGAGAAATCCCGTGAACATCTGCCCGACCTGATCGTGCTCGACATCATGCTGCCTGGGATCGACGGCCTCGAGGTGACGCGTCGGCTGCGCTCGTCCGGGGACGAGGTGGCCATCCTGATGCTGACCGCGCGCGATGAGGTCCGTGATCGCGTCAAAGGACTTGAAACCGGCGCTGACGACTACCTCGTGAAGCCGTTCAGCTTCGAGGAACTGCTCGCGCGGGTCCACGCTCTCCTCCGGCGAAGGGCGACACCCTCGGGCGAGACCCTCCGGTTTGCGGATCTTGAACTCGACGTCGACGCCCGGGAAGCACGCCGCGGCAGCCGTACCATCCAGCTGACGACGACGGAGTACAACCTCCTCCTACTATTCATGCGGCATCCACGCAAGGTCCTGACGAGAGACGTGATCATGGAACATGTCTGGGAGTACGACTTCGAGGGCGAATCGAATGTGCTCGAGGTCTACGTCCGCTACCTGCGGAGCAAGCTCGAGTCGGATGGCGAGGTGCGCCTCATCCACACCGTCCGGGGCGCCGGATACGTACTGAAAGAGTGAGACGGCCTCTCTTGCGGTGGTCCATTCGGGCTCGGCTGGCACTGCTGTACACCGCGCTCCTGGCCGCCGCCCTGGTCGCATTCGGCGCAGGCGCATATTGGGTCCTTGGGCAACAGCTCCAGCGCTCGTTCGATACAAGCCTGGCTGCGAACGCGGAGCATGCGGCGGGCGCGTTCGCCCAGGACGTCGACGCATCTGGCCAACTCCACCCGACCGAGAGACTCCTGGCGCAGCTGGCCGCCACCGGAGGGCGTGTCCTGGTTCTGGACACGAGCCACAGAGTGCTCGCAGATTCGTTGGGCACTGGATCTCCACCTCCGCCGCTGGCTGCGGCAGACTTCGCCGACGCGGATCGTGACGCTCAAGCCGTGCGGCCATTCGTGACGGCCATCGGCGATCTGCGCCGGCTCACCGTGCATCAGGTTCTACTGCCGAGCGGCGAACGCGTCGGCTATGTCGTGTGGGCCGATTCCACGAAGCCAATGGCCGGTGTCCTCCAGGCGGTCGGGGCGGCTGGCCTGCTCGGCGGGTTCGGCGTGGTCGGTATGGCACTCATCGGCGGCTACGTCTTGGCAAGGCGTGCCCTTTCACCCGTGGCCGATGTTACTGAGACAGCTCGCGCGATTTCGCTATCTGGCGATTTCGCGGCAAGGGTGGATGTGGGCCACGTCGGCGATGAGGTCGGTGAACTGGCCCTTGCGTTCAACGAGATGCTCGCGGCGCTTGAACAGAACCACCAGACCCTTCAGCGTTTCCTGGCCGACGCCTCCCACCAACTGCGAACGCCCCTGACGACAATCCGGGCCAACCTGGACCTGGCCCATCGGCCAGATCTACTCGAGGAGGAGCGGATTGGGATCTTGTCCGACGCACGCGATGAGGCCGGGCGAATGGCCCGGCTGATCAGTGACCTCCTCTCGCTGGCGCGAGCAGACTCGGGAGCCAGACTCGAATTCGGCCCAGTCGAACTGGATGCCCTGCTCGTCGAGTCGGTCGGGCGGGCACGGCGGGCCGCCCCACACGTCAGGATGAGCGTCGTCTCGGTCTCGCCCGTGGTCATCGACGGGGACGGCGATCGGCTTCGCGAACTCATCGAGATCCTTCTCGACAACGCCGGGCAATACACGCCAGCGGGCGGAAGCGTCACGGTGGCCCTCGAGGTGCGCGACGACCAGGCGCTCGTGCGCATCGAAGACACCGGCATCGGCCTGGCGGCGGACGACCGAGAACGTCTCTTCGAGCGCCTGTATCGAAGTCCCCGTGCGCGCGAGATGCGCCCATCCGGCACGGGCCTCGGCCTGGGGATCGCCCGATGGATCGTGGAATCGCACGGGGGGACGATCGTCTTGTCCAGCCGTGACGGTGCTGGCACAACCGCCACCGTCACGCTTCCGGTGATGACGTCGTGACCGCCGCGCGCGTCCTCGTCGTCGACGACGAAGCGCCGATCGTCGAGCTCATCCACGGCTACCTGTCAGCGGAGGGGATGGAGGTCGCCGTCGCGCACGACGGACCATCCGCCGTCGAGGCGGTCCGCGAGCGCCGGCCGGACGTCGTCATCCTCGATGTGATGCTCCCCGGGATCGATGGATTCGAGGTCCTCCGCCAAGTCCGGACGTTCTCCGACGCCTACGTGATCATGCTCACTGCTCGCGCCGAGGAGATAGACCGAATCGTGGGGCTTTCGGTCGGGGCGGACGACTACCTGGTCAAGCCATTCTCGCCACGCGAGCTCGTCGCCCGGGTGAAGGCGCTGCTTCGCCGTCCCCGTACTGAACGAAACGGAGACAACGCTGAGCGGATCGAGCGTGGCGATCTCGTGATCGATCGGCCGGCACGAATGGTCACCGTTCGCGGCGAAACCGTAACCCTGACAACGATCGAATTCGAATTACTCGCGACGCTCGCCGAGAATCCTGGGGCCGTCTTCGGTCGCCAACGCCTGCTCGACCGCGTCTGGGGGATGGACTACGTCGGTGACGAGCACGTCGTGGACGTTCACCTCGGCAACCTCCGTCGCAAGCTCGGCGACCACGCCGCCCGGCCCGAGTTCATCGAGACTGTGCGGGGGGCCGGTTATCGGTTCCGGACACAGGAGGACCGCCGATGAGACCACGGCGACGGTTGTGGGTCCGTCTTCTGGCGTCCCACCTTGCCGTGGTCGTCGTCGGGAGTGGCACGGTGCTCGTTGCCGTCGGGGTAGTTGCCCCGGGTGCCTTTGACACCGCAATGGGCCACGCCACGATCGGCCTCGGGGACATGGGCGACATGATGAGCGGACTGGTGCGGACCGCATTCCGGGAAGCTGTGCAGACTGCGCTCGTGATCGCCGTCGTGGCCTCGGGCTTCGCGGCCATCATCGTCAGCATCGCCCTGGCGACTCGTCTCTCACGACCGATCAGCCGACTCGCCGACGCCAGCCGCCGGATCGCCGCCGGCCGCTACGCAGAGCGGGTCCAGGTCTCCTCGGATGACGAGATCGGAGAGCTCGCCGTCTCATACAACACGATGGCCGATTCGCTCGAGGAGACCGAGCGACGCCGGCTCCAACTCGTCGGCGATGTGGCGCACGAACTGCGAACCCCGCTAGCGACCCTGGACGGCTACCTGGAGGGCCTCCAGGACGGGATCATCGTGCCCGAAGCGCCGACGTGGCATCTCCTTCGCAGCGAGACCGCGCGCCTGTCTCGTCTCGTCAACGACCTGCAGGAGCTGTGGCGCGCCGAGGCACGTCAGTTGCCACTTACCGTGGCGGATGTCGATGTCGAGGATCAGCTGCGAGCCGCCGCTGAACGGTTCGCGAAACAGGCACGCGACCAGGGTATCGAGATCCGCACGCGCATCGGCCTGGGCCGACTTTTCGTGCGAGCGGATCGTGACCGTCTCGGCCAGGTTCTCGATAATTTCGTGACTAACGCCATTCGGCATTCACCGAAAGGTGGCCAGATCATACTCTCGGCTGACCGGGACAGAGACGAAGTCACCATCGCCGTGGCTGATCAGGGACCAGGACTCACTGTCGAGCAGATCGAGCGGGTGTTCGAGCGCTTCTATCGCGTCGATCCATCCCGGTCACGCGCCCTCGGTGGGTCGGGGATTGGTCTCGCCATCTCGCGAGCCCTCGCCGACGCTATGGGCGGCCGGGTCGACGCCGTCAGCGAAGGTCCCGGGCATGGCACCACGTTCCTTCTCGTGCTGCCGGCGGCCTGACTCAACGGCCGCCCTGGAGCGACCAGCTAAGGCCCGTCAAACCTCGACGGTCAACTCCTGTGGGATCCAGCGATCAGGATCGTCACGGAACATGTCGGCGCATACCGCCTCGCAGAAGTAGTACTCCTGGCCGCGATACGAGACGGCGACGGTGACAGTTGGATCGACCGACATCCCGCACACAGGGTCAGTCTCAGCGTTGTGGGTCACGGTCAACTCTCCTTGGTTCGTTGGTTAGTAACAGCCTCGTCATGCTGGCAGGCCAACCTGAGGGCCACGTGATCCTGAGCTTGGTGTCCGATGAGTACGTCGCCGTGGCGCCTTCATGAAAACTTGACCACGGCGGGCATTGCCGCTTGAGCAGGGCCATCCAGCATCCTCGGTGTCGGAGCTGACCCTGGCTCCACCCACACGAGGAGACGACGCAGATGATGACCGGTATTGGATGGGAAATGGGCCTCGGCGGCTGGGTCTGGATGGTCGCTGGGATCGTGCTGATCGTGCTGATCGCATGGGTTGTGCTCGCGGCCATCCCCCGCGGTGACCGTCTCTCTGACGACGCGGGCAGGATTCTCAAGGCGCGGTTTACGCGCAATGAGATCACGGAAGCTGAATACGAACAGGCTCGGCGCCTGCTCGGCAACTGACAAGTCAAGTTCAAAGGAGACAAAAGATGACACCCAAGTGGATGCGATTTCTCGGCGGCAGCCTGCTCGCGGGCGCCCTGGCGCTTGGAACCGTGGGATTCGTCGCCGCGCAGGACCCGGGCGTGAATGGCGCCGGGATGATGAACGGCGTGAATGGCGCCGGGATGATGAACGGCGTG
>JBDSJV010000231.1:0-3073 GCA_039917225.1 Candidatus Limnocylindrales bacterium | reverse complement strand
TCCATCGCCAGCGGGCGTTCGTGCCCGGCGCGATCCCGCCACGACCGGCCGACGAGCAGCTCGATCGCGGCGGCGATCCAGTCGGCCTCCTCCGGTGATCGATTCGCGGCATCCAGGTGTTCGATCGCGACGTGTCGGACCCCGGTCCCGCCAACGGGCGATCCGTCTGCAAGGTTCTGCGTGGCGTTCGCCGGATCGGTTTCGAGCCGCCCGTCGTAGAAGGCATCGGAAATGAACGCGTTGATATCCGGGTGGAGCCGATACGTGGTGTCCAGGAGGAGCCCGCGCTCCGGCGCGATCGTCCGCTCGCCGCGCACGAGGTGCTCCAGCGCGGAGGCCTCGGCACCCTCCGGATGCGTCCCGGTCGAGACCTGCGGGAGCTGGTTCGGGTCGCCGAGCAGGACGAGGGACGGCCCAGCGACCGAGACGGCGAGGGTATCGGCCAGTGAGAACTGCCCGGCTTCGTCGACGAACAGGACGTCGACCGATCCCTCCATCTCCTCCCGCGCCCAGAGCCAGGCAGTCCCGCCGACGACATCGAATCGACCCTCGCGCAGTCCATCGCGCGCCGCGTCGTTCGATGCGAGTCGAGTGACCCTTGCCCAGTCCGGTGTCAGGTCCTCGTCGTCCGTCTTCTGGGCGATGTGAACGGTCCGACCCTCATCCCTGGCGGCCCGCGCAACCGACTCGAGCGCATTCGCGATGACGCGATGCGACTGAGCTGTCACGCCGACTCGCCGACCCGCCGCCACGAGGTCGAGGATCATCCGGGCAGCCGTGTAGGTCTTGCCGGTTCCGGGCGGCCCCTGGATCGGCAGCACGCCCTGCCGGAGCTCCAGGCCCAGCCGCCGCGCCGTCGTCAGCGCGCCGGCTCCCGGCGGTAGCAGAGGAGCACCCGGGGGCACACTTTCCAGATCCGGCGGCCGTCCGAGCAGGGCGTCACGGGCCGCCGGATAGCGGTCCATCCCCGCGAGGCCAGAGGCGATGACCGCGTCGGCGATTCGACCGAGCGCCTTCCACTGCGCGTCCGTCCTCACCGGACCCGTCGGTATCAGGGCCCGGGGATGGGCCGCCTTCGGCGACATCTTGAGATCGACCCAGCCGGCGATCGGATCGATGTCGAGCACCTCCAGGCCCGTTGGCTTTGCGTCGGGGTCTGGCCAGAGGGCGTTGAAGGACTTATCGGAATCCACCTTGTGGTCCTGATCCGGATCGAAGTGGTAGCGGCGGATCACCGATCTGGCAATCGGCCCGCGATCCTCCGCAAAGGTGAGATCGGCCAGGGACGACGCATCCTCGAGCAACTCCTCCGCGGCGGCCTCCCGAAGCCGGTACTGGTCCCACCAGGCCGGTTTGGCCTCGCGCCGGTGCCAGTCGAGCAGCCCGGCGAGGAGCCAGGTCGCCTGCTGCTCGTCCGTCCGGTCTTCGCGCGCGATCGGCAGCCCGCCCCTGAGAGCATCCTCCCGGCCACGAGTGATCGCCGCCTTCTCCGCAAGATCCTTTTCTGGGTCCCCGTCGCGTTGTCCGGGCCGCGGCACGGCGCCGTCCGGGTACCAGGCGGGGTGCTCGGCTAGTGCCTGGGTTCGGCGCTCCTCGAGCCAGTCCCGGAGCTTCAGGTTGGAGATGCAGTCGTCCCGGTTGTAGGCGGCAATGGCATCGAGGATCTCCGGCGACCCCTCGTCGATCCAGCGCTCGTACTCGACGATGGAGAAGCCGGCGTTCGTTATGCCACCCTCTCGCTTCGGGAGGTAGAAGACCTCGAGGTCCTTGATCGAGTAGCGCTCGACGCTGGCGAGCAGTGCGTGGCGAACCACGTGGTCGTAGAGGTTGACGAAGACGCCGGCCCGGAGGAGCACGTCGATCTCGTCCTCTCGCGTGGCGTGGCGCTGCATGAGCCGTTTGATCGCGCCGGTCTCGTAGCCACCGTAGTGATAGATGTGCATGCCGGGGTCGCGCCCGCGCCGCTCCATGACCACGTCAACGAACGACTCGAGAGCCGCCTTCTCAGCGGCTCGATCATGGGCCCAGGTCAGGTGGAAGTCGGGCTCGTCGTCCGGGACGACCTCCGCCCAGCCAAAGAGGTATTCGAGGCCGCCGTCCATGGCCAGCGGGTCGGCCTCGAGGTCGAAGAAGACGTCGAGCGGCGATGGCGGGGGAAGCGCGGCCAGGCCCTTCCCAGGATCTCGCTCCTCCGGCGCCAGCAGCTCGAATCGCGGTACGCCGGTCGATCGTCGCTCCAGCTGGAGGGCTGCCTGGCGCCGCAGTCGGTCCTGGATTCGCGGCGCCATCTTCGCGATTCGCCGGTCCGGTTCCAGGGTCGCCAGCGCGGTCCCGGTCGCTACGCCAGCGTCGATCAGCTTGCGGCGCTGGACTCGCGTGGCCCCAGCCACGATCGAGAGATGGTCATCTGCGCGGCGTCGATCCATGCAGGCGGTCCACCACGGGCAGATGTCACAGTGGGCGACCGGTTCCGGGTAGGTGGGTTGCGGTGCAACGGCACCGGCCACCGCTGCCGTTCCGAAGACGCGGTCCTCGAACCGCGCCCGCGATCTCCGGAAATATGCGGCGTAGTCCCCGAAGCGATAGGCGTGCGTGCTGGCGTCGCCGGTCACGACCGACAGTGTCTCGGGCGGGATGCCCTGGAGCTGTTCGAGGCGAGCCGCATAGACGCACATCTGCAGGATGGCGGCGGCTTTCACGTGGCTCGCAAGCTTCGTGTCTGCGACGTCGTAGCTCCACGTACCGAGGCGCGATGGCCGGTTATCTCGACGGATCAGGAAGTCCGGATGCCCGCGCCATCGACCGTCGAAGAACGTGCCCTGGAAGATCACGTCCGCGCCGGCCCGCATCGCCGCGAGCGTCTCCGCTTCCGCCGCCTTCAGCTCCTCGGGCGATCTTGGGTCCCGGAGAAGCATCTCGGTGACGGTGCGGCCCGCGGCGGCCAGCCGGGCGATCTCCTGCTGCTCATGCTGGTAGCCGCGCTTCCGCAGCAGATCCAGCTGCGGATCGGTGTGGAACGGCTTCTCGATCTCGCCGCTGGCGCGCGCCGACTCGAGGGTGACCAGGTGGTCGC
>JBDSJV010000230.1:0-2861 GCA_039917225.1 Candidatus Limnocylindrales bacterium | reverse complement strand
GCTCCGCCGACCCGTCCGGCGAGCCAGCGATCGACGTGTGCTTCCGACCGGAAGAAGAGCATGGTCCCTCAGGTGAACCCGATGTCCTCCCACCACGAAACAGCCGGAACCAGGACGTGAAAGACGAGGTCGCTCCGATCTGGTCGTCCTTCCCGGACGGCGATCGTGAGCGGTTCGCTGCAATCGGGGCATGTCGTGTGAACGGTACTGTCCACCGCGAGAGCGGCGCCAATCCCGAGAGAGTCCCACGCACAGTTGGCGAACCATGAGCGACCGCCCGCCTCGACACGGTACGGCGTCTCGCTCGCGGCGAACGGGTTCGCCATCCGGATTGCGCCATCGCCGTCGAGGACGAGGGCGTGGTCGGCGGCGAGATGCTCCCAGCCCGCCTGTGCATCGGAGGCCGCTATCCTGAGGCTCGATGCCACCTCCGCTACGGTAGGAGCCCGGCCGAGCGCAACGAAGGAGCGATAGGTGGCGTTCCTGGGCGCGATATCGTCGGCGTTCATGTCCCGTCGATCATAGGCATGCATGGAAGGGCCCGATCGGTCCCCGGCGCATCCCATGCCGGATCCGCAGTCCGGTAGAGTCCACTGACTCCGTGGCTCGAGAGGGATCGCACCGACCCGCCTAGACTGTTCCGCATGACCGACGAGGTTGATCCCCGGGAAGCTGAGCGCATCCGCCGACGCAATCGTGCGCTCGAGGCGGAACAGCGCGCGCTCATGAAGCCGGGGATGGGCAAGGTCTTCAAGCAGATCCTCGACAAGCAGGCGCAGGCGGCCCACCAGGAACCAGCCAAGCCCAAATCGCGCCGCAAGAGCCGTCCCTGAGCCCGGTCCGAGGATGGGTGCGGTCCGCGCCAGGCGGGCTGACGCGGTCCTGCGAGGTCGCAACCTGCACGCCGGCGTGGCCGGTCGCTCCCCTATCGACCGAAGAGACCCTTCTTTCGCGCCGCCTGTGTCGGCGGGCGCATTGACTCAAGGAATGCCCGGATCTCGGCAGCAAATGGTCGGCCCTCGGGGCGATCCACCAGCCACAGCAGGTAGCCGTTGTCATGGCGCGCGATCTCGCCGAGCGTCCAGCCGGAGTAGAGTCCGAAGGTGAGGCGGCTCCCGGACGCGCGCCCCGGTGGCGGACCTGCCGCGCCCGTCCATCCCGGCCCAGTTGCGCTCGCAGGGTCCACGCCGGAAGTGATCGCGGATTGGGCCGCGTCATGGACGGCGCGTCGCCCTGCGTCGCCCAGGATCGCCCACGCAGCGTTGAGGCGCCGCATGATCGTCAGGCCCGCATCCCCTACGAGGTCAGGGTGGGCGGCACGCGCCTTGGCGTGGTACGCCTTCCGGATGTTGTTGGCCGACGCGCCCCGACTGACTCCCAGGACGGCGTATGGATCAGGCTCGGACACAGCCACCACCACTCACCTCAGCGCCGGTCCTGATCGTACCAGCGGCCCGACGGGGCGCGCAGGTTCACGGGCGCGAGTCCACCCCGGTCCAGCGCCGGTCCATGATCAGGTGCAACACGGTCGGGCGGTCGGCTGCGAGGGCCTCGTTGAGCGCCGGCAGGAATGCCGCATCGTCGCCGACGCGGATGCCCCTTGCCCCGAAACCACGAGCAACCTCGGCCCAGTCAACCGGACCGAGATCCGTCGCGGCCGTCGAGCCCGCGGGACGAAGATCCTGATGAGATCGAATCATCCCGTACTGCTCGTTATCGAAGGCGAGGACGATGGTTCGAAGTCCCAGCCGGACCGCCGTCTCCAGCTCTGCAACGGTCATTCCCAGGCCTCCGTCGCCGACGACGGCGACGACGGTGCGGTCGCGATGAACGAGCCCCGCCGCGATGGCGGCCGGCAGCCCATAGCCCATGGCGCCCGATGTCGGGCCAAGGAAGGTGCCCGGTCGCTTGAAGCGGAAGCCGCGCGCCACCCAGCTCCCGAAACTGCCGGCGTCCGTCGTGACGATGGCACCGTCAGGCAGCCCAGCGTTCAGCGCCGCCACCACGCGACCGGGATGGATTCCGGCGCCTGACCATGGGTGACCATCGACGATGGTGGCCGCTTCCCAGGCTGAACGGTCCGTCTCGTTCCGGGCAATGCGGAGGTCCGTGCTTGCCGCGTCGAGCACGCCGCGGGATTCGAGTCGACTGACGGCTGCTCGGAGGAATTGCTTGGCATCTGCCTCGATCGACAGATCGGCTGGCCGAAGAGCAGGATGTGGCCTCCCAGGTGCGATGTCGACGTGTGCCCAGCGCGTCGAGGCACCCGGAATGGCCCAGCCGTAAGAGGCGATCTCGCCTAGCCGACAGCCGATCACGAGCATTGCATCGGCCTGCGCGAGGCGTTCACGAACGATGGGAGGTGACCCATATCCGGTCATGCCCAGGTACAGCGGGTTGTCGTTCGATACGACGTCGCCGCGCCGCCAGGCGGCGACGATCGGCACCCGCAGCAGCTCGGCCATCCGGAGCAGATCGTTCGAGGTGCGCGCGCGGAGGATCCCTCCGCCAGCGAGGATCACCGGCCGCTCAGCGTCCGCGAGCAGGCGGAGGACTGCCCCGATCTGCTGCTCATCGGCACGAGGAGGCGCCGCGCGGCTCGGCTCCGGTGCCTGGGCCGAAGAGACGAGTTGGTCCAGGAGATCCTCGGCAAGGTCAAGGACCACGGGACCAGGTCGACCGGTCGTAGCCTGGTTGACCGCCGTCTGGACCGCGACGACAGCTTCCTCGACCGTTCTGGGCTCCGCGGCCCACTTCGCGAGGCCCCCGATCGTGCCGGTGATGTCGACTTCCTGAAATCCCTCGCGTCCGCGAGCCGCCAGCTCGACCTGCCCTACGAATACGAACATCGGGCTCGAGTC
>JBDSJV010000229.1:0-7178 GCA_039917225.1 Candidatus Limnocylindrales bacterium | reverse complement strand
ACGAGCGAACCGCCGAAGTGGCCGCCGAGGTGCGAATGCTCCTCGCCCAGACGAGCCTGGCGGGGGCTCCTGTGCTCATTGCCAGCGCGGTCGGCGGCCGGGGGATCGAGGAGGTTCGAGCGGCAAGCCTCCGGACGCGCGACCTGGCCCAGGCGCGCGATGCCGTGACGCACGGTGGCCCGCGGCGGCTGGCGATTGACCGCGCGTTTGCGGTCCGTGGTCGCGGCGCGGTCGTGACCGGAACCCTGCGTACCGGCTCGCTCGCCATTGGCGAAACGCTACGGGTGGAACCTGCTGGTCGCGAGGCGCGCATCCGAGGCCTCCACGTCCACCACGCGGCCGTTGAGCACGCGGCTGCTGGGCGAGTGGCCGTCAACCTCGCCGGTGTCGATCTGGAGGAGCTGTCGCGCGGGTCCGTGCTGACGAACGATCCAGCCGTCGTCGCCACGGATCGCCTGCTCGTGGCGCTCGCACGACCGATGCAGCACCTGGGGGAGCAGGGGAGTGCAGCGGGTGCCGCGCGACGAAGGGGGGACGGTCGGTCGCACTGGCCGCCGGTCGATGGTTCGCGTCTCCGGCTCCACATCGGAACCGCGGCCGTGGACGCGATCGTCGGTCGCCGCGGTCGTGAGGGCGTCGTGCTCCCCGACGGCCGGGTCGGCGCCCTGCTGCGCCTGTCCGAACCGATCGCCACGTTCCGTGGTGATCGCGCGGTCCTGCGACAGCCGTCTCCTGGCGATGTCGCGGCGGGCGTGCAAGTTCTCGATCCACACCCTCCTCGCGGCCTGTCGCGCCGTCGGGTGACGGCGGATCGCCTGGCGTCCCTGGCGGTTGCGATCGGGAACGGCGACGTCGACGCGATCGGGGACGCCGTCGTGGGGATCCACGGCGCCATCGCGATGGATCAGGGCCTGGTGCTCGCGCCAGATGTCCGCGAGGCACTCGACCTGGTCGCCCTGGAAGCGGTCGGCGCCCACCACCGGGATCAGCCCCTCGAGGCCGGCCCCACCCTGGCCTCGGTTCGAGCCGCGCTGAGCGTTTCCCTGCGCCGCCTCGTCACGGTTCGCCGCGATGACGCCGTGATCGCCGAGGCGGCGATGGGAGCCGTCCTCGAGCGTCTTGTCTCCCGTCGCCAGCTCCTGCGCGACGAGGACCGCCTCCGCGATCCCGAACGCGCGCCCGGATTGGCCCCGGAGTTGGTGGCCGCCATGGACCGTCTCGAGGCAGCGCTCGCCGTTCCGGCGCCGCCGCCCCTCGGGGAAGCCGCGCGCGCCGCGGACTGTCCGCCGGCGGGTGTCCGCGCGCTGGAGTCCCAGGGCCGGATCGTCCGCGTCGATGCCGATCTCGCCTGGGCGGCGCCGGAGTTCCATCGTCTCGCGGCGATGGCGCTGTCGATGGCGCGCCGAGCGCCCCTCGCTCCGGCCACGCTTCGCGATGCGACCGGCACCAGCCGACGGGTGGTGATGCCGTTGCTCGAAGATCTGGGGCGGCGCGGCATCCTCGAACGAACGCCCGAGGGCCACGTGCCCGGGCCGCGTGCCCCGCGCCCCGAGGCGCCCTCATGATCACGCGGCGCGCGGCAACGGGCATCGTCCTGGCCGGCGGCCGGTCATCGCGCTTCGGATCGGACAAACTCGCCGTCCAGCTGGATGGACGCCCGCTCCTGCATCACGCGATCGAAGCGGTCGGGTTGGTCTGCGCCGAGGTCCTGGTCGTGGTCGGGCCCGATGGCGCGCCGGACCTGCCGCACATACCGGGCACGGACCTGCGCCTCGTCCGCGATCCCGAGCCACTCGGAGGTCCGCTCGTCGGGCTGGGCGCTGGTCTGGCGGCTGCGTCCTATTCCGTGGCGCTGGCCGTCGGCGGTGACATGCCCCGGCTCGAGGCCGCTGTGCTCGTGCTCATGCTCGATGCCGTTGGTTCGGCTGAGGCTGCCATCCTCGACGTCGCGGGCGGTCGACTGCAGACGCTGCCGATGGCCCTGCGCGTGGAGCCGGCCCGGACGGCGCACGAGCGGATCCGTGAGGCTGGCGGCCGCTCGCTTCGGCAACTGCTCGACGAGCTCGACCTGTCACGGATCCCGGTCGCGACCTGGCGGGCGCTCGATGCGCCCGGCTCCACGATTATCGATATCGATCGCCCGTCCGACCTGCCGTCCTGACTCAGCCCACCTCGAGCGAGGGTGCCTCGAAGACGAACTCGCCACCGACCATCGTGGCGGCGGCTCGTGTCTCCGCGAGCGGAGCGGCGTCCGCGTCATCGAGCTCACGGTCCAGGACCACCAGGTCGGCCAATCGCCCGACACCGAGCCAACCCGCATCGTCCTGACGGTTGACGAACGCCGAGCCAACAGTCGCGGCGAACACCGCCTCGTCGAGGGTCAGTCGCTCAGCGGGGAAGAATGGCTCGGCGTCGCGGCGCTCGGGCCAGACACGCCGCACGGCGACCTCGAGCTGCGGGAACGGTTCGGCGGTGCTGACGGTCCAGTCCGATCCGAAGGCCATTCGGGCTCCGGCCCGGAGCAGCGACTTGAACGGGTACTGCCAACCGGCCCGCTCGGATCCGAGCAGAGGGATCGTGAGCTGGTCCATCTGGGTCTCATGGACGGCCCACAGCGGCTGGGCATTCGCCACGGCATCGAGGATCGCAAAGCGCGGGATGTCATCTGGGTGGATCAGCTGAATATGGGCAATGTGGTGGCGCGCATCGCGGCTGCCGTTGACGCGCCGGGTGGCCTCGATCGCATCGAGCGACTCCCGGACCGCCCGATCGCCGATGGCGTGGTAGTGGAGCTGGAACCCGCGGGCATCGAGCTCGATCGAGAGCCGGTTGAGTTCGGCGGGTTCGCGATTTGAGAACCCGGTTTCGGTCGTCGGGCTTCCGTCCGGATCGAGGTAGGGAGTGAGGAGGGCCGCGGTTCGATTCTCGACCACGCCGTCGACCCAGAACTTGATCGACGACGCCGCGAGCCGGCGGGGGCCCGGGCCGTCGTGATCGCCCGCCGCCCGGGCATCGGCGGCAACGGCCCCGCGGGCGTCCACGAGCCCATCGATCCCGCCGAACGCCTCGACGTCGTCGATACGAAGCGCCGCCACCACGCGAGCGGTCAGCGCACCGCGGCGCGCGACCACGCGATAGGCGTCCAGTTCCGCCGGGTCGACGCTCGCGTCCTGCCAGCCTGTGATGCCCATCGCATGAAGCTCCGATTGCGCGGCCAGGATGGCCGACTCGAGCTCCGCCGCGGTGTGCCGTGGGACGAGGTCGCCAACGAGGTCCGTCGCCGACTCCTGGAGCATGCCAACCGGCGTTCCGTCTGGATCCCGTTCGATTCTGCCGTTGGGGGGATCGGGGGTGGCGGACGTGATCCCGGCCAGCTCGAGCGCCCGCGAGTTGACCCAGGCGCCGTGGCCGTCCCGGGTGTACAGGATCACCGGTCGATCCGGGACGATCCGGTCCAGCGTCTCGCGCCGGGCGATGCCGCCCGGGAAGGTTTCCATGGACCAGCCGTCGCCGGCGATCCAGGGACGCTCCGGGTTCGCTCGGGCGTAGGCCACGATCGCATCGAGGATCTGGCTCTCGGTCGAGAATCGGTCCAGGTTGCACTCGATATGCCGGAGGCCCGCTGAGACGGGGTGGACATGGGCGTCGGTGAACCCCGGTACGACGCTCCGGCCTCGGAGATCGACGACCCGGGTCCGCGGCCCGCGCCGATCCAGCACGGCGCGGTCGGCTCCGAGCTCGATCACACGACCGCCAGCCACGGCGACGGCCGGGACGATCGACCTCGAGCGGTCCATCGTTCTGATGCGGCCGCCGAACAGGATCACGTCGGCGAATTCGGTCATGGCAGGCATTGCCGAATCCTAGGGCCGAAGCGGCCCTCCGCGCGCTAGGATCCTGCCATGCGCACCAGCGTTCACCTGCTCCACGCTGGCTACGTCCGCGATGGCGGCCGGGTCGGTGGCTCCGTCTCGCTCGTCCGCGACGGTGGTGCCCTGATCGTGGCCGACCCCGGCATGGTTGCGTCGCGGCGTCTGATCCTCGACCCGCTCTCCGAGCTCGGCGTGGATCCGGGGGACGTGACCCACGTCTTCCTGAGCCATCACCACCCGGATCACACGGTCAATGTCGCGCTCTTCCCGAATGCCGAGGTAGTCGATTTCTGGGCGCGCTACAAGGACGACCTGTGGCTCGACCACGACGGCGATGGGTACGAGCTCGCGCCCCGCACGCGGCTATGGCTGACGCCGGGGCACACCGAAGAGGACGCCTCGCTCGTCATCGAAGCCGACGACGCGACGTATGCCCTCACGCATCTTTGGTGGAAGGCCGACCGCACCCCGGCCATCGATCCGCTCGGATCAGATCAGGCAGCCATCGAGCGCGGCCGATCGCGCGTCCTGGCGACGGCTGACATCGTCATCCCCGGCCATGGCGATGCCTTCCGCGTCAGTCGCTGACCGGCCCCGGGCTCCCGGGAACGATGCGCTTCTACGCCTCCTTGATCTTGCGGTAGAGGCTCACCCCGGCTCCGAAGCCGAACGCGGAGACCGCCGTCTGTGTCAAGGCCCCGCCGATCAACGGGATCAGGCCGAGTATCGCGCCCAGGATTGCCGCGACGATCCCGAAGACGATGGCAAAGGCAAAGCCCCAGCCGATCAGCAGGAGCAGCCGCCCCTGCGTCATGGCCCATGACGTCTGCACCGCCTCCATCGCCGCGGCACCATCGGCCGCCAGCCAGCCCGCGAGCGACAGCCGCGCACCAACGTAGATCGTGACGACGGCCGCGGCAAGGACCACGAGAACCCAGAGCGCGCCAAGTAATGCCCCCACGATTCCGCCGACGAGCATGATGCCGAGCACGGCCACGCCGACGATGCCACCGGCCCCGAGCACGCTCATCCAGCGCTGTCCGACCCGGGCGAAGGCGGCCTGCATGGTGGGTTCATCACCGGCGCTGGCCATCGTGGCCCAGATCTGGCCGTACAGGTTCAGCAAGAGCCCGCCGACGATCCCGGCGATGAGCCCGCCGACGATCCCGGACACGATCGCCCCGCCGAGGAGGGCAGAATCGCCACTGGACGGCACCATCACCCGAACAAAGATCGGCACGAGGGAGGCGATCACGATCACATTGACGATCACGCCGATCACGAGAACCGGGATCACGAAGTTCGGCCGTAGCACCATCTTGAAGCCGATCCTGATCGCTTCGGTCAGCGTGAGCTCCACCGGTGACTTTCCGCCGAACAGCGCCATTCCATGCTCCTGATCGACTGTCTAGATGGACGCCACCGGCGGATGATCCGTGGCCGGCAACCTCGGTAGGTGGGCCCCCTACTTCCCGCCGGGAATGTACTTGTCGAGGGCGCTTCCGACGATCGGAAAGCCGCTCGCCGGCGCGCCAAAAGCTTGCCGCACGTTGGCCTGGTTCATGTAGTAGATGACGACCGCAGCGATCGCGATCGAGACGACGATGCCCGTGATCCCATAACCACCGAACGAGAGGAACCGCAGGATCTCGATGAGGATACTGACCGCGTACACCATGAACGCGACTTTCCACGCCCATGGCTTGAGCGTCCAGAAGCCGTAGCCGATCGCCAGCTCGGCGATGCCCAGCGCGAGCGCCACGAGACCGAGGATCTGGAAGAGCCCGCCGACACCCGTCACCGCGAAAAATGCACCGAGCCCCAGCGCTCCAAGGCCACCGAGGACGCCGAATGCGCCTCCGATGAATGACAAGATCGCGAGGATGGTGATCCCCTGCGGACGCGTGGTCCCGGGTCCGGCCATTGAGTGCTCCTCTCCCTTTCCGGTCAACCTCGTCGGCGACGATGACCCGCGACCGGTCTGAGCCACGGCTTAGTGATACTCGATGCGATCTCCCGAATCAAGTCGCGCGCGTCAGCGACGCGTTGCGTTGATGTTGATCCGGACGTAGTCAATCACCGGTTCGGGCATGGCTCTCCCGACGTCGGCGACGAAGCCAGTGCGTTCCGATGCCGGGATCTGGTCGGCATAGGTTCGGAGGCAGACGGTCTCCAGGTACTCCGCGAGCTGCTCGCCTGGCGCCAGCCGCACCGGAGCATCGACGAGCCAGGCCTCGACATTCATGAAGCCGGCGGCTTCGAGGCGGGCAACCGTGTCCAGCGGTGTTGCGAAGTTCACATTCGTCTTGAGCCCTGGGCGCAGGTTCGCGATGACCCGGACGAGGCCAGCAATGTTCCCGATGCCCCCACACTGGGCGACGAGGCGGCCACCAGGGCGGATGACGGCGGCGAGGTTTCGGAACAGCGCGTCATGGTCGGCAACCCAGTGGAAGGTGGCCGTCGACAGGATGTGATCGATCGGCTGTTCGATGGGCAGCGAGCGGCCGAGATCGGCCTCAACATACGTGACTCGATCACCGAACCGCGCGAGCCGCCGCCGAGCCTCTTCCAGCATCGCCGGCGACGCGTCGAGCGCGATGACGCGACCGCCGGGCAGTCGCTCTAAGAGGGCCTCGGTGACGCGGCCGCTGCCGCAGCCGGCGTCAAGCACGACTTCGGCACCCGAGAGTGGCAGACGATCGATTACGCCGAGACCCCAGCGATGCATCGGGTCCGCGATCCGATCGTAGGTTCTAGCGTCCCAGTCAGTGGTCACGGGCGATCGCCCTCGACTGCGATCGACGCCGGTCGCAATCCGAACCAGCTCACCAACGCTCCCCCGAGGAGCAATCCAGTCACGACGAGGATCGCTGCGTGGAATGACTCGGTCGAAGCCAGTCTCGCTGCCTCCTCGAGGGCCAGGCCGACCGATGGATCCGGCGCGTTGAGTGGCTGGATCGCCGCCCGGAGCTCCGTCGAACCCGGGTCGAGGCCCGCCACGCGTCCCGCCAGCGACGCATAGAACCGGTCAGTGATCAGGATGAAGATCACCGCCGACGCGAGCGGCTGACCGACCCGTGAGAGCGCGTTGTTGATCGCCGATGCCAGGCCAGCCCTAGTCACCGGAACGGAATCCATGAGCGTCGAGGTCAGCGGCGCAACGACACCGGCGAGTCCGATCCCGAGCAGCGCGATGGCAGGCAGGGGGTCGATGAGGGTCGCCAGCGGTGGCACGAGCGATGACGGCGCGCTGATCAGCGCCAGCCAGGGCGTCGAATCCTCGGGAACGCGGAGCCACCAGAGGGT
>JBDSJV010000228.1:0-3150 GCA_039917225.1 Candidatus Limnocylindrales bacterium | reverse complement strand
TTCGACTCGACGATCGTCGAATTGCCGGCGCCGTACGACCACGAGACGATCGAGCGGCTCATCGGCGAGGTGAAGCCCCTCGTGGACCGCGGCTGAGCCCGGACGACCCTTGACGACCTCCGCGGGCCACGGCCCGCGAGCCGCGACGGTTGCCTTCGAGCACGTCACGAAGCGCTATCCCGGCACGGACTCGGCACGGCTCGGCGCGGTCCAGGATCTCTCCTTCGAGGTGCCGGCGGGCAAGATCTGTGTCCTGGTCGGTCCCTCGGGTTGTGGCAAGACCACAAGCCTGAAGATGGTCAATCGCCTGATCGAGCCCACGAGCGGTCGAATCCTGATCGACGGCGTGGACGCCGCCGCACGCGAGCTCACGGAGCTGCGTCGATCGATCGGCTATGTGATCCAGCAGGTCGGCCTGTTCCCGCACCAGTCGATCGGCGAGAACATCGGCACGGTCCCGCGCCTCCTCGGCTGGGACGAGGGTCGGCGGCTGGAGCGCGTGGAAGAGCTGCTCCAGCTGGTGGGCCTCGATCCGGCAGTCCATCGGGACCGCTACCCGGCCCAGCTCTCGGGCGGCGAGCGGCAGCGCGTCGGCGTGGCCCGGGCGCTGGCCGCCGATCCCCCGCTGATGCTGATGGACGAACCCTTCGGGGCGGTCGACCCGATCGTCCGCGAGCGGCTCCAGAACGAGTTCCTGCGCCTCCAGGCGAGTCTGGCGAAGACGATCCTCTTCGTCACCCACGACATCGACGAGGCGATCAAGATGGGCGACCTCGTCGCGGTCATGGAAGTCGGTGGCAAGCTCGCCCAGTTCGGGACGCCTGACGAGATCCTGGCCAACCCGGCGTCCGAGTTCGTCGCCCGGTTCGTGGGGGCTGATCGGGGGCTCAAGCGGTTGGCCCTGACGCGGGTGGCGAGCCTGGAACTGCGCCCGGCGGTCACGGCGCGCGCCGGCGATGACGCTGGCGACGCCCGTCAGCGGATCGGCGCCGACCCGTTCGAGTACCTGCTCCTCGTCGACGCCGGCAATCGGCCAATCGGGTGGATCGGGCAGCGTCAGGTGCCGGCGAGCGGAACCCTCACCGAGGAGATGGCCGCCGCGATGTCGCCACTGCTCGATGCCAGGACGACGCTCAAGGACGCCCTGGCCATGCTCATCGATGCCGAGGTCCAGGTCGGGATCGTGGTTGATGAACGGGGGGCCGTGCAGGGCCTCGTCACCGCCGACGAGATCACCGCCTTCGGCCGCCGTGATGCTGAGGTTCGACCAGCGTGATCCGCTGGGACGTCATCAGTGGCAATCTTCCGCTCCTCGGCAGCAAGCTCGTCGAGCACCTTGCGCTGACGACCGTGGCAGTCGGTGTGGGGCTGTTCATCAGCTCGGTCGCCGTACTCCTGGTCCGCGGCCGGCGTCCACTGGTCGCCCCCGTGACCGGGTTCTTCGGCTTCCTCTACACGATTCCGAGCCTGGCGCTCCTGGCCTTCCTGGTGCCGATCACTGGACTCTCGTTCCTGAGCGCGGAAATCGCGCTGGTGACGTACACCCTGCTCATCCTGACGCGCAACCTCCTGGCTGGCCTGGCGTCGGTACCACCCGACGTCCTTGAGGCAGCCGACGCGATGGGCTATGGCCGGATGCGTCGGCTGTGGCAGGTGGAGCTGCCGCTGGCCCTGCCGCTGATCGTGGCCGGAATCCGGATCGCCACCGTCACGACCATCGGGCTGGTGATGGTCACGGCCCTCATCGGCTTCGGTGGACTCGGCCAGGTGATGCTGCGCGGTTACAACTTCCGGAACGAAACGCTGGTCCTGGTCGGATTCGGGCTGACCGTGGCCATTGCGCTCGTCGTCGATCTTGGACTCGGCTGGCTTGGCCGCGCGATTACGCCCTGGAGCGCCAGGAGAAGCACCTGATGGAGATCCTGCGCGAGACCTTGGACTGGTTCCTCGATCCGACTCATTGGGCCGGCTCCAATGGAGTCCCGTGGCGTCTTGGAGAGCACGTCTTCTTCTCGGTCGTGGCAATCCTTCTGGCCGTCGCCGTTGCGTTGCCCGCAGGACTCGCCATCGGCCATACCGGCCGCGGAGAACGCATCGCAACTGCCGTGGCCGGACTCGGGCGTGCAGTTCCCTCGTATGCGCTCCTGATCCTGTTCGTTCCCTTCCTTGGGCTCGGCTTCTCGAGCGCGCTGCCGGCACTCGTCCTGCTGGCAATTCCGCCGATCCTCCTCAACACCGTGGCCGGCATCCAGGACGTGGATCGGGACACCATCGAGGCCGGCCGGGGCATGGGGATGACCGAGCGGCAGGTCCTTCGCGATGTCGAGTTGCCGGCCGCGTTGCCGGCGATCATCGTCGGGCTCCGAACCTCCGCGGTCCAGGTCGTCGCAACGGCGACACTCGCGGCGCTCGTCGCCGGGGGCGGGCTGGGCCGCTACATCGTGGACGGGTTCGCGCTGCGCCAGGACGACCGACTCGTGGCCGGCGCCGTCCTCGTTGCGGTGCTGGCACTCGGCACCGATCGAGCGTTCACCTGGGCGCAGCGCCGGTACGAGCGCGGGGGAACCGAGGGCCGGGACGCACTGCTGCGCCAGGCGATCTGACGAGTCGCGGCCCGGCGCGATTTCGCCTCGTGTAGCCAGCGTCACAGAGCCGACGCACGGCCTCTGGTATCTTCGCGCCTCGCCTCGGTCGCGACGGTGCTCGCGCGGGCGGACAGGAAGGAGAACGACCCAATGCGGACCATCCGCAGGGCCGCCCTCGGGGCAGCGATGCTCGCGCTCATCGTGAGTGCTTGCTCGCTGGGTGGGGGCAGCCAGGTACCAACGGGGACTATCGCCAGCCAACTCACGTTGGCGGGTCCGGCTGAATGTCCTGAGCGACCGTTCTGTCTCAAGGGCTTGACGGACAAGTACGGGCTCACGTTCAAGGAATTCAAGCCGACCGACACAGGGGGACCCATCACGATTTCGGCCCTGGAGAATGGTGATGCGCAAATCGGCCTGCTCTTCACGTCGGACCCTGTGATCGCCGTCAAGGGGTTCATTCTGCTGCAGGACGACAAGCAGCTCCAGCTCGCCGACAACCTCGTCCCGGTCGTTCGCCAGGCGGCGCTCGATGCCAACCCGGTCATCGGGGACGCTCTGAACG
>JBDSJV010000227.1:0-6550 GCA_039917225.1 Candidatus Limnocylindrales bacterium | reverse complement strand
GGGACCCACACGCGGATTCCGCGGTCCTGGAAGACCGCGCCCGCCATATGTACGCACGCGGCCAAGTTTCGCGAAAAATCCCGTGAGCCTCTCACCCCGCTGCCAAGTGCCAACAATGCATCGACGCGGCACGTGCCGGCGACGAGGGGTGTAGTGTTCGGCGCCGCAACGGAGTTGACGGAGGACCGCATGGAACGAACCGGAGCGATGAAGGCGTTCGTCATCGCCTACCTCGTGGTGTTGGTCGTGCTCGGCCTAATCCTCCTCAACGTCCTGGGTGTGCTTTCGATCATGAAGATGGAGGGCGCGGGCGATCCAAGCGGGTTCGTTCTGCCGCTTGCGGTCTTCGGCGTGCTGATGCTCGTCATCATCTTCGCGGCAGCAAGGTGGTACCGCGCGCCGCGGACGCCGTGGTTCTGGCTGGTGGGCGCGATCCCGGGGCTTCTCTTCTTCCTGCCCGATATCCCCATCATCATTCGAGCCGTCACGTCGCCAGAATCTGTTGTTGACGTCGTGCTGGCCATCGCCGTCGCAGGCAGTTCCGTCGCGCTGCTCGTCTCCGCCGTGATCTCGTTCCGTGACGCACGACGCCTGGCAGGAGCCGCGGCGTCCTAACGCGGGACCCGCAGCACCATTCGCGCTGAGCTCGACGAGTCCCGCGACGGGAAGATCGCCGAGAAGTGAACCGCCCTGGGTTTGTGGAGACCCATGAGCGGGTCGGGAGCTCTAGAGCCCCGTGCCGACCTCAGCGAGGAACTCGGCCGGCGTCCGGACGGGCATCGCCGGTGCCATCGATGTGAGATGGGCGTCGCCCGAGACGACGACGGCTCGCTCGGCCGCGGCGAGAGCGATCAGGTAGTCGTCCCCGGGATCTTCCGAGTGCACCGGCGGGGGCCCGACCGGATCCGCCGCGACTTCCGCCCAGCGACCAAGCCATGCGACGAAGGCGTCGGCATCAGCCGGCGAGACCAGGCGCGCAAGCTTGGGATACGTGAGCGCCCGTCGGACCTCCGCCAGCAGCAGGGGCGAGACGACAAGCTCGAAGGCGCCGCTCTGCCACGCGATCAGTAGCCGGGCTGGCGTTCCACGCGGCGACAGGATGGCCGAGATCAGCACGTTCGTGTCGAGGACCGCTCGCACGGTTGTCAGGCGCGCGTGTGGTGCTGGGCCTCCGAGGCCAGCGCAAGGGCCTCGTCCTCATCGAGGTCGTTCGTGGCCCAAAGCCGGCTGAGCAAGTCAAGGCCGAGGTCGCGGCGCAGGGCCTCCTCGATCACATCGCTGTCGCCCTTGCCCAGACGAGCAGCCCGCACCTTGACGGCTCGCAGGACTTCGGGATTGATCGTGAGCGTCGTTCGCACCTTCGTCATGTTGGCATCATAGCATCACGATGCGGCACGACAATGAGGAGGACGAGGGGGTGGGGGCGCCGTGGATCGCCCCGTCCCGGTGACCCGCTGCGCGGTACCCAAGGTTACTGCTGCATAATATGACATATGAGCTATACTGTGCAGCATGTCAAGTCCACTCACCCGTATTCGCGATGTCGCCGAGGGCCAGTGGGGCCTCGTCACGCTCCAACAGGCCGGGGCCGCCCGTGTCGCCTGGCGGTCACTCTCCCGTCTGGTCGAGGGAGGGCTCCTCGAGCGCGTCGCCCGCGGCGTCTACCGGGTACGCGGTGCCGCCGAGCCCGATCACCTGGGCCTGCGGGCGGCCTGGCTCCAGCTTGACCCGGCGCGTCCGGCCTGGGAGCGCCTCGACGATCCGGACGTCGCCGTGGTGTCCCATGCGTCGGCGGCGGCCCTGTACGGGGTCGGCGACCTGCGGGCCGATGCCCACGAGTTCACCCTGCCATCGCGTCGGCAGACCCGACGCGCCGATGTCCGCGTCCACCGGGGCCGCGTCCCACCAGAGCAGCGCGTCATCCTCGGTGGCCTGCCGGCTACGCGGGCCGGCCGAATGATCGGCGACCTGCTGGCCGACCATGTCGATCCCGATGCCGTGGCCCGGATCACCGCCGAGGTGCTCGAGCGCGTCCTCGACTACCCGCACGTGGTCGCCGCGTCGCTCGCGCCACACGCCCACCGGTTTGGCGCTCCTCGGGGCGACGGCCTGGCGCTCCTCGACGAGCTGCTGTGGCGTGCCGGATCGCGCGAGCGCGAGGTTCTGCTGGCCGAGGTGCGCGGCGCATGACCGAGCACCGTTACGGCGATCCATCGGCGCTCCGTCAGGCGCTCACCGACCGTCTCCGCCAGTTGGTGCTTGGTCGGCCTGGGGCGCAGCTCGCCGACCTCCAGCGCCAGTTCGCGTACGACCGGCTCCTGAGTCGTGTCTTTGCGTTCGAGCCCGAGGCGTGGGTGTTGAAGGGCGCGACCGCGCTCCTCGCCCGACTGTCGGGTTCAGCGCGACATACGGTCGACGTCGATCTGTACCGTCGGACGGCGGGCCTCGATGAGGCCGAGGTGGCCCTGCGGGCCGCCGCATCGCTCGATCTCGGCGACTTCTTCCGCTTCGAGATGAGCCCTGGCCGCCATGTCGCGCAGGGCCGTGCGGCGCTCCGGGTACCCCTTATCGCCTACCTGGGCGCGACCGAGTTCGCGCGCTTTCATGTCGATCTGGTCACCGGCCTGGCGATGACCGGCGAGCCCGACGAGGTAGATCCGCTAGTGCCATTCGAGATCCCCGGCATCGATCCGGTCCGGTACCGTGCGTACCCGCTGGCCGATCACGTGGCGGACAAGGTGTGTGCCTTCCTCGAGCTGCACCCGCGCGGCGGCCGGCACTGCCCAGGCAAGCACCCGCTATCGCGACCTGGCCGATCTCGCCCTCATCGCGCACACGCAGTCCATCGCTGGCGACGAGCTGCGCCGCGCGCTCGCCTCCGAAGTTCGACGCCGCGGGCTCGAAGCGCCCAACGCCCTGCCGTCGCCGGGGGCCGTCGGCTGGCGAGCAGGGTATGCACGGGTCGCCAAGGACGTGCCGGGGCTGCCGGAGCGGGATCTCGAAGCTGCACTGGCGACAGTGCGCCGGTTCGTGGATCCAGTGCTCGGGGGGAGCCCTGCGGGCACGTGGGACCCGGGCGCGCTGACGTGGTCCGGCTGACTGCCCATCGCCTCGGCGACAGGTCGGCCGTGGGACGGCCTTGGTCGGCGGTCCAAGCGTGGATCCGGCGGGACGGGACCCGTCAGCTCGATCTGCAACGGCAGCGAAGCCGGGACACTGAGGTCGGTACTGGAGGTTTGTCTCCACTAGCACCAATCCGGCAACCAAACCCCGGGAGGTGCCGACCGGCGGGACCTTGACCTCACTGATGAGGTCAGTCTGGTCGGGGCGAGAGGGGTAGCCCCTCCACCAATGACCTTCCAATCACCATGCGTCTCGCCGAGCCTCCGGAGCCGTACGAGCTGGACCGGAGCGCATGACGCACCGGGCATCCCGCCGCACCGCCGGGCGCGCGACGGACCGCGAGGTCGGCGTGGTTGCGGCGGTCCTGGTCGCTGGGTCGGAGAAGGCTGCTGCGCACCGCCTGGGCCTCTCGCACTCGACCGTGAAGCACCACCTGGCGAACGCGCGATCCAAGGTGGGGGCAGAGACGACGGCCCAGCTCGTTTGGATCCTGGCTCCGCGTCTGCCGGAGCCCGAGGGCACTGCCCAGGTGGACGAGTTGCCCTGAGACCGCGGTCGCCATACTGTTGGGGGCCCGCTTGGAGGTTGGGGCCTTGCGGACACTTCACCTCGGAGGATCGCAGCGTGTCGACGTTCGTCATCGTTCCCGGGGCCTGGGACACGCCAGCCACGCTGGAGCCGCTCCTCGAGCCGCTGGAGTCAGCCGGGCACGCGGTGACCATCGTGGACCTGCCGTGCGACGATGCCGCGGCGACCTTGGAGCAGTACGCGGACGCGGTGCGAGGGGCTCTCCCCGATGACCCGGCCGAAGTCGTGCTGGTCGGCTACTCGTTCGGGGGCTTCACCGCCGCGAGGATCGCCGTGGAATACCCCGAGCTGCCGGTGGTCTACGTCGCGGCCTGGATCCCGCGGCCGGGCGCCTCGGTGCTCGATCTCTTCATGGGCGGCGATCCGTTCGCCGGCGGAGACGAGGATGCTGGGATCGCCGCCTTCGGCGGGCTGATCGTCAGCGCCGGCCCTGGTCGCTGTGCGCTGAACATCGACCAGTACGTCGCCGCGGCCGATCCGGCCGAACGAGGCGCGGTCCGGTCGTATCTCGAGCGGACGCAGCGCCCGCAGGGCATCGCCGCGCTGCGCCAGCAGTGGCACGGCGATCTGCCCACGTCCATCCGTCGCACCTACATCGTGACCACCGCCGACACGCTGGTACCGCCGGAGCTCCAGCGGACGATGGCGGCATCGGTGGACGCGGAGATCGTCGAGATCGCCACGGGGCACGGGCCCTTCCGCGAGCAGCCCCAGCGCCTCGCTGAGCTGCTGGTCGCCGCCACCCGCTGAACCTGCGAATAACGCGCCCGACATGTGTTGGGCGCGAGAGACCGCGAGCTCGGCGTTGTTGCGGCTGTCCTCGTCGCCGAGGCGGTGGGCGGCCGCCCACCGCCTCGGCCTGTCCCACTCGACCGTCAAGGACCACCTCGCGAACGCGCGGTCCAAGGTGGGCGCGACGACCACGGCGCAGCTCGTGTGGATCCTGGCTCCGCGGCTGCCGGAGCCCGAGGGAGTGGCCCAGGCAGACGAGTAGCGGGTCTGCCGGTCGGCCCTTGCCCCGCGACTTGGGCGGCCATTAGCCTTCGGCCGGAACAGTGGGACTCAAGGGGCGAACCACGTCTCAAGGACTCGCTCGAACTCCTGCTTGGCCCGCTTGTACTCTGGCGACGGCGGTTCGAGAACGACCCGTGGCGCCGGATAGGCGTAGAAGCCGCCCGACGCGTAGGCGGCCATCCCCCCGCCGACCTCGAGGTAGCAGAACCCGTTGCCGTCGAAGCGCGCCCGGGGCTCCCGGCCCTCCACCCGGGCGGCGATATTCTCGGCCACGACGTTCGCCTCGCCCTCGGCGAACACGCCGGCCTTGGGCAGAAGCATCCCGTTCATCAGCCGGATCGCGGCGGCGTCACCAAGGACGAACACACCCGGGTAGCGCGTCTCGAGCGACTCGCCGTCGGCGAGGATCTCGAGCGTCTGGGGGTGGGCCGGCACGTAGCCAGAGGAATCGGTGAGGCCGGCGTCGGTGAGCACGCGAGGCGCCCGATGCGGCGGCACCGCGACCAGAAGATCGAAGCCGACCGTCTCACCGTCGAACTGGGCGGTCATCGTTGCGGCGTCGACGCTGCTGACCGTCCAGCCCGGGCGGTAGTCGATCCCCCGTCCCTCGAGCATCGAGCTGATCGCGGCGCCGACCTCGGGTCCGGCAACCGGCATCGGCTGCTTCTCCGGAGTGCACATCACGATCTCGGTCCGATCCCGAGCGCCACTTGCCCGGAGCACGGAGTCGATGACCAGGGCGGCCTCGTATGGGGCAGCCGGGCACTTGAACGGCGTCCGGGCGACCAGGAGCAGGATGCGGCCCTCGCGGAATGAGGCGAGAGTCTCCCGAAGCCGGACGACGTCTTCAGCGCTGTAGAGGTTGAGGGCCGTTTCGGCCAGTCCCGGCACGTCCTCTGGGGCAAGGTCTGCGCCCAGGGCGATCACGAGATCGTCGGCCTCGAGCGTTCCGGATCGAGTGCGCACCCAGCGTTTCGCCGGGTCGATCGACTCGATCTCATCGTGGACCCATTCGATCCCGGGCCGAGCCAGCTTCGAGAGATCGCGGCGGACCTCCTCGGGGCGCTCGCGCTCACCGCTCAACAGCCAGAGGTAGGAGGTGCAGAGCGAGAAGGTGCTTTTGGCTTCGATGACCACGACCCGATGATCGGCCGGCAGGCGATCCCGGAGGCGGTGAGCGACGGCCAGTCCGCCCCAACCGCCCCCCAGGACCAGGGCCGTGCGGTGGCCCGCCATGGTGCTCTCCTCTCGCGGCGGAGGCCGCCCCTCACTGCGCTCGCCGGTGCTCGGCCCCCAGCACGGAACTCCATACTACGCTTCCATCGCGTCCGGAGATCAGGCCGGATCGCGCTCCAGGTTGAGTTGAAGGAGACCCTCAAGGACCGCATCATCGGCTATGTCGGGGGACCAGCCATAGGCATCGAGGACCGCCCGGTCGAGGTCCGCATGCGCGTTCGCTAACCAGGTCGGACGCTCGTTGTAGAGGATGGTCAGCGTCCGCTTGGCCAGTTCGTCGGGTTCGAGGCCGGGCGGGTTCAGCCAACCATCGCTTAGTTCGACCAGCCGGCGGGCCGCGGCTGCGATCGCCTCGCGCTGGTCACTCGCCGGGGCACGAGCTCAGGACGTCCCAAGCAGAATGTCGCGGGTTCGAATCCCATCTCCCGCTCCACTGTCTTGAGTCGCGACATCGGTGACACATGAGTCGCGACATCGGCGACAGTTGATCAGCCGGTCCCCTGGGACCTCGGCCATCGGCCGGGGTCTCGTCGCTGGTTGCGCCAGTAACCCTTGTCTGGCTCGATGCGGTGGGTCGACAGGACCTCAC
>JBDSJV010000226.1:0-3415 GCA_039917225.1 Candidatus Limnocylindrales bacterium | reverse complement strand
GCCTCTTGCGCTTGGAAGGAGATTCGTCGGCCATCACGCACAGTGTGACGGCTTCGTCCGATGAGGGCCCCCGAGCCGGGCCAGGGCCGGGGGATCCACGGGTCCGTTCCGCGGGCCGATATCGTCCCCATTGATCATCGCAGGGGTTACGTGGCCATAAGGACCGAGAGCAACCCGGGCGCCCGGTTCCTTATCCGGCCATGCATGAACGGGCTACGAATGGGGGCGATCGCGGGACGCTGAAGGTGCCCAGTATCCCCAGGAACACGGACCATCGGCGACGCTAGCGACGGTCCACTCCCGGTTGTATCAGTGGGGGCGATATCGCGGGCCTGCGAGCGCCCGATAGGGGCCTGGGGTGGCCCCGATGTGGGGCGCGGGCTCGGGGGTCGCCGCAGGATCCGGGTTCGCCGCGTGCTCAGAACGCGCCGCGCGCCTCTTGCGCTTGGAAGGGGATTCGTCGGCCATCACCAACAGTGCGACGGCTTCGCCAGATGGGGGCCCGGAGCGGGTCGGGCCGGCGATTGCGCCGGGCTTCTCCATGCGAGGCGTATCGTCCGCACGACGGTTGCCCCATCAGGAGTTCTAGCCATGAGCCAGAAGCCGCCCAGGACCCACCGACATGCGGTCAACAAGGCGCTCCTGGACGATGCGCCGCTGTCGGCACGAATTGCCGATCGGGTGACGAGCTTCATGGGCAGCTGGACCTTCATCGGGATTCAGACCGCGATCGTCGCCCTGTGGGTCGGCGGAAACATCTACCTCGTCTTCCACTTCGATCCCTACCCGTTCATCTTCCTGAACCTCGCCTTCTCGACCCAGGCTGCTTATGCCGCGCCGCTCATCCTCCTGGCCAGCAACCGCTCCTCGATCCGCGATCGGATGACCCTGGAGCACGCGGCCAAGGGGGCCGACGTCGAGGAGAAGCAGAACGAGGAGCTCCTCCTCGGCAACCGCGAGATCCTGCAGCACGTCGAGGCACTCGAGGGGCGGATTCTGCAGCTCGAGGCAAGCATCCTGGCGAGACTCAACAGCGCGGCGCCGCCCGCCTGAGATCCGAACTGCGGGCGCCAGATGATATGCGGCTGGGCGCGCCCGAGGCGCGCCCAGCCCTGCGACCGTGGTCGCGGTGTCAGCGACTGTTGTCGGGGATCACCGGGCAGACGAAGAGCTTCGCCGGCGTGCTCGCAATGGTCAGCATGCCCTGACCGGCGTACCACTCCACCGCCTCGGCGGTGGTCAGCTGGGTTGGTGTGACGCCCTGCGCCCAGGTCACCGGGAGGATCATCCAGCGACCGCCGCTGTAGTCGCGATCACCGGGCTTGGCCTCGGCCACGGGGATGAGGCCCTCGCCCAGGTCATAGAGGCGATCGAAGGACGATGCAGGCGCGCCGGTGTTCGAGAGGTCGGTGGGCGTCAGAACCGTCCGGTAGCGGACGTCGTCCACATAGAACGCAAGACCGGGCGGCCCGCCGGCGGCAACCGCCGATGCGCCAACCGTGAGCAGCAGGGCGCCGGCCGTGATGGCCGAGGCAACGCGTCTGAACATGATGGAACCTCCTGGCCCGACCCAGATGGCTGGTCGGAGAGCCGGCCCCGCCGGAATGCGAGGTCTGCCCAGAGACTCGCTCCGACCCGACGACAGCCCGATGACGCAGCGTCACGGAGATGTCACGGTTGTCGCGCAGGCTTCGCCGGGCGATGATCGCCTTGATGCCGCGCCCACAGCCCGCCCCGATCCTCGTCGTGGATGACGATCCGAAGATCGTCGCGCTCGTCCGCGCCTACCTTGAGCGAGAGCGATTCCGGGTGGTGACGGCCGGAGATGGGCGCACCGCCCTCCGGATCATCGAGCAGGAGACACCGCGGCTGGTGGTCCTGGATCTGATGATCCCGGAGATCGACGGCCTCGCGGTCATCCGGCGGGCGCGGGCGATCGGCGACGTCCCCATCCTCATCCTCTCGGCGCGCGGCTCCACCGGCGACCGTATCCAGGGCCTGTCCGAGGGTGCGGACGACTACCTGCCGAAACCCTTCTCACCGGCCGAGCTGGTGGCTCGCGTTCGGACGATCCTCCGAAGGACCGAGCGAGACAGCCCCGATTCCATCCACCCCGACGTCCGCTACGTGTCCGGCGACCTCGAGGTGGACGTTGCCCGCCACACGGTCCGTGTCTCCGGCAAAGTGGTGCTGCTGAGCGTGCTCGAGCTGCGCCTGATCACGGCGCTGCTGGCCGCGGACGGAAGGATCCTCAGCCGTGACCAGCTGCTGGATGCGATCCACGGGGTCGGCGAGGCCGAGGTGACCGACCGGGCCATCGACGTCTACGTCAAGCGACTGCGCGAGAAGCTCGGCGATGATCCCGCGGCGCCCCGATACGTGGCCACGGTGCGGGGAGCGGGCTACGCCGCTGCGAGTCCGGTCGAGCGCCTGGAGGCCCGATCATGAGGATCCCGGGCGGCATCGCGGCGCAGATCGCCGCGGCCTCGCTGGTTGTCGCCGGGATCGGTGTTGCCGTTGTCGCGATCGGGGTCCTGCGGGTCGGGGCGGAGTCGTTTGCGGCGCTGATGGTCGCGGCAGGCGAATCAGCCGGCCACGCCCGCGAGATGTTCGACACGAGCGTGACCTTCGTATTCGGCCTCGCCCTGGGGATCGCCGCCATCGTCGCCATCGCCCTGGCGGTCGTCCTCGCGCGGATGCTCGCTCGCCCGATCCAGCGAGTGGCCAGCGCCGCGGAGCGGGTTGCCGCCGGAGACCTGACCGCCCGGGTGCCCGAAGAGGGGCCCCGGGAGGTTCGCGCCCTGGCGGCGGCCTACAACACCATGGCTGAGCGTCTCGAGGAGCAGGAGATGCTGCGGCGGGAGTTCGTGGTCAACGCCTCGCACGAGCTCCGGACGCCACTCACGAACCTGCAGGGGTATCTCGAAGCCCTGCGCGACGGTGTCCTGCCGCCGGAGCCGGCGCTGTTCGATTCGCTTCGCGAGGAGGTCGACCGACTGGGCCGGCTCGCATCATCGCTCGACATCCTGGCCGGGGCCGAGGGCGAGCGCCCTCAGCCAATGTCCGTCGACATCGCGGCGCTTGTCCGATCGGCCGCCGAACTTGCAGCTCCTGCCCTCGCCCGCCGATCCGTTGTGCTCAGTGTCGATGTCGCCGACAGCCTGGTGGTCCGGGCGCGTCCGGACGAACTCGCCCAGGTGATGGCCAACCTGCTCCAGAACGCGGCTCGCTACACGCCATCCGGCGGGTCCGTTCGGGTCGAGGCCATCCGCGAAACCGACGGTGTCCTGGTCCGCGTCGCCAACACTGGCTCCCACATCCCGGCGGAGGATCTCCCACGAGTCTGGGAGCGGTTCTACCGCGTCGAGAAGTCGCGGGCGAGGGAGTCCGGCGGGGCGGGTGTCGGGCTCGCCAT
>JBDSJV010000225.1:0-3507 GCA_039917225.1 Candidatus Limnocylindrales bacterium | reverse complement strand
GGCGCCGGGCTCCGTCCTCGCATGGTAGCGCCGGTGATCGACGAAGGCGACCCGACGTGACGCCGAGGAGTCAGACTCGGCTGGCGCTGACCGAGGCGAGCTCGGGAATGATCTCGCGGCCGTAGATGTCGAGGACGCCCTCTTCGTCACCGTTCATCAGGTAGATGTTGAACTGGTCCACGCCCGCAGCGGCCAGCTCCTGGAGCTTGCGGATATGGTCATCGACCGAGCCAAGAACGCAGAACCGGTCCGTCACCTCGTCACCCACGAAGGAGGCGTTGGATGAGCCCACCTCGGCGTGGTGGAGATAGTCATAACCCGTTCGGTCGCGGATATAGCTGGTCAGGGACTCGGGGAGTTCCTCGCGCGGGTACTTGTTGACCAGATCCACGACGTGATTGCTGACCAATGCCGGGAACCACCGCGTGCGGTCACGGCAGTCCGCGAGGTCGCCAACGTGCGCTGGCGCCGCCGCCTGAACCCGGACTGAGCCCCGCTCCCGGCCGGCGGCCACCTCGGCCTCACGGATCTGGCCGATGAACCAGCGGAGGAGATCCGGGTCGGCGAGCTGCAGGATCACACCATCGGCCACGCGACCGGTCATCTTCAGGGCCATCGGCCCGTATCCGGCGACCCAGACAGGCAACTTCCATTTCCCGGACCAGGCCAGTTTCAGGTCTGTGCCTTCGAACGTCACGGTCCGACCCTCGACGAGATCCCGGATGACCCTGATCGTCTCCTCGAGCGTTGCCATCGTGGTCGGCGGCTTGCCGAGGATCCGGCGTGCACTGTCGCCACGCCCGATTCCGAGGTCCATGCGTCCCCCGGACATCTCGTTGAGGAGCGCCAAGGTCGAGGCTGTGACGGATGGTTCGCGCGTCGCCGGGTTCGTGACGCAGGTTCCGAAGCGCATCGTCTTGGTCGCTTGTGTCATGAGCGTCAGGAGCGGGTACGGGTCCCGAAAGATCACGTGCGTATCGAAGATCCACCCGTACTTGAAGCCGGCGGCCTCCGCCTGGCGCGCAAGGGCGACGGACCGCTCGAACGGGTGATCGGGCTTGAGTGTGAATCCGAAATCCATCGCCGTGAGTCCTCCAGGTTCGGGAACGGGCCGGGGTGAAGCGCTACGGCCGGACGAGGTCTCCGTACGCATCGGGCCGACGGTCCCGGTAGAACTGCCAGGTCTGGCGGACCTGCTGGACCACATCGAGATCCATGTCCCGGAGGATCAGTTCCTCGTTGTACGGGTCGCCGACGCTGCCGATGAACTGGCCGCGAGGATCGACGAAGTAGCTCTGGCCGTAGAAGTCGTCGTCGCCGATTTCCTTCTCGATGCCGACCCGGTTGATCGTCCCGACGAAGTAGCCGTTGGCGACCGCATGGCTGACCTGCTCGATCCGCCAGAGATACTCGGACAGGCCGCGCGACGTGGCACTCGGAATGAACACCATCTCGGCACCGTTGAGCCCGAGGGCACGAGCGCCCTCCGGGAAGTGACGGTCGTAGCAGATGTAGACGCCGACCTTGCCGACCGCGGTCTCGAACACCGGATAGCCCATGTTCCCGGGTCGGAAGTAGTACTTCTCCCAGAAGCCCTTGACGTGGGGGATGTGCGTCTTGCGGTACTTGCCGAGGTACTTGCCGTCGGCATCGATGACGGCCGCCGTGTTGTAGTAGATCCCCGACGCCGTCGAGTCCTCCTCGTACATCGGGACGACGAGGACCATACCGGTCTGCTTGGCGAGGTCCTGCATCCGCTTCGTGGTGGGACCGTCAGGAATGAGCTCGGTGTAGCTGTAGTACTGCGGATCCTGGACCTGGCAGAAGTACGGCCCGTAGAACAGCTCCTGGAAGAGCATCACCTGGGCGCCCTGCTTGGCGGCCTCGTGGGCCTGCGCCTCGTGCTTCTGGATCATCGACTCCTTGTCGCCGGTCCAGGTGGCCTGGAGCAGTGCTCCTCGTACGATCCTCGGCATTGGAGATCCCTCGTTTGTGCGGTCGGTCAGCGTAGCCCTGAGCGTACACCGCCCGGCGCCTCGGAACCGATCAGGCCCCGGTCGCTGCGTCGGCCTCGACGAAATCGGAGACCGTCCGGACCCCAGGTAGGGGAGATCGCACCAGCAGGAGGATAGAGATCGCCATTCCTCCCCAGCCGATCGCGATTCCGCCTCGAATGCCGATCACTTCGGCGAGGAAGGCGGCCAGGAGCGCACCGACCGGGTAGGCGATCCCATGTGAGAACACCTCGAGCGTCGCGTTGACGCGGCCAAGGATCCGGTCTGGGCTCAGGCCCTGGATCAGCGAGATCTCGGCGACGCCCTCGATCGTCTGGAGCCCGTCTCCGATCAACTGGGGGAGGAAGACCATCAGGGCAGCCACGAGGATGGGTCCCTGGGCCAGCGGCGTCAGAATCCCGATCGCCGACGCAGCCGCCGCGGTCCAGATCAGGGCCGGACCGAGTCCCAGCCGGCGGATCACGCGCGACGCAAAGAGCGAGCCGACCAGGGCACCGACGCCGCCGGCGGAGATGACCACACCCAACATGAACGGCGTCAGGTGCAGCTCGTTGAGGAGGTACAGCGTGTAGAGAACGCCGTAGAAGGAACCGGAGATATGGGCAATGACCGAGCGAAGCACGATCGGGAACAGCACACGATGCTGGCGCACCAGCTCCAGGCCCTCGACGATCTCCCGCCGGATCGGGGTCACGAACTCGCGCGTCGGACGGGCCGGCTCCGGCGATCGGATGAGCAGCAGCGAGATGGCAGAGACGACGTACGAGACCGCATCGACCAGGATCGCGAAGGGCGCGCTGACGATCTGGACCAGGGCGCCGGCAAGACCCGGGCCACCGATCTCAGCCAGCGAGGAACTCGTCGCGAGCTTGCTGTTGCCATCGATGACCCGTTCGATCCCGATCAGCGAGGGAACGTAGGCCGGATAGGCCGCATCGAACAGCGCCCCGAGCGAGGCCTCGATGAACATCACGACATAGAGCTGCTCCATTCGCAATGCTCCCGCGACATACGCAACGGGGATGGAGAAGAGGACCACGGCGCGAATCGCGTCGGCCCCGATGAGAAGCGGCCGGCGTCGGACGCGATCCACCCAGGCGCCCGCGAGGAAGCCGAAGAGGAGCACCGCGAGGCTGGCCGAGACCACGAGAAACGCCATCTCGAATGGGCCGGCACCCAGGACCAGCACGGCCACGAGGGGGACTGCGGTCCGGGTGACGACCGAGCCGAATTCCGAAACGGTCTGGCCCACCCAGAGCTTCAGGAAGTCGGGATGTTGCCAGAGTGAAGGCACTGCCATAGCCGCGGAGCATAGCGACTTCGGTTGGGGCGGCGGCCGCCCGTTCCCCGCCGCGCCGGCCGCCCGTTCCCCGCCGCGCCGGCCGCCCGCTCGGCAGCGCATCTGCGACAATCGGCGGACACCTTCGAATGCACGCGCAGTTGGAGCCTTCCATGGCCGTCGAATCCGCCACCGCGATGTCCAGCGCCGAGA
>JBDSJV010000224.1:0-3218 GCA_039917225.1 Candidatus Limnocylindrales bacterium | reverse complement strand
ATCGCGCCGTACTTCTCGAGCGTCGCGACGGTCTGGGCGACGGTTGACAGCTTCTGGCCGATCGCGACGTAGATGCAGACGAGCCCCTGGCCCTTCTGGTTGATGATCGTGTCGATCGCGATGGCCGTCTTGCCAGTCTGGCGGTCGCCGATGATCAGCTCGCGCTGGCCGCGCCCGATGGGGATCAGGGCGTCGATGGCCTTGATCCCGGTCTGAACCGGCGTATCGACGCCCTGCCGGACGATGACGCCGGGGGCGATCCGCTCGACCGGGCGGGTCGTCTTGGCCTCGATGGGGCCCTTGTCGTCGATCGGGCGTCCGAGGGGATCCACGACGCGGCCGAGGAGGGCCTGTCCGACGGGGACCTCCACGACACGACCGGTCGTCTTGACGATGTCGCCTTCCTTGATGGCTCGGGCGTCGCCGAGGATCACGGCACCGACCGTCTCCTCCTCGAGGTTCAGGGCCATGCCGAGAACCCCGTTCGGGAATTCAAGAAGCTCGGAGGCCAGGGCGCTCTCGAGGCCGTAGATCTGGGCGATGCCGTCGCCGACCTCCACGACCGTTCCGGTGTTCCGGGTTTCCGTCCCCTGGTCGAAGGTGTCGATCGCCGACTTGATGATGCTGATGATCTCGTCAGAGCGAATTGCCATCGGTTCTCCGTTGTCGGGCGCCTGTGGCCCGCTGATGCTCCGCCGAAGCGGAGCGGGTGGGCCTAGCGCGAACTCGCCACGAGTCTGCCGCGGAGCCGTTCGAGGCGGCCCCGGACGCTCGCATCGAGCAGCTGATCGCCGACCTTGACGGTGAGTCCGCCGATGAGCGCCGGGTCGATCTCCGTCCGGAGGCTGACGCCGGAACCGGTCATCGTCGCGACCCGGGCGCTGATCGCGTCCGTCTCGGCGGCGGTGAGCGGTGCTGCGCTCGTGATGACGGCCTCCACGACGCCGTTGCGGCGGTTGAGGAGACGGGTGAACTCCGCGGCCACTGCCGGGAGGATCTCGAACCGGCCGCGCTTCGCGAGGAACCGGGCGAGATTGAGTGGTCCGGGGGCCACGCGGCCCTCGAAGATCTTGCTGACGATCGCCTGACGCTCCGCATGGGGCATCGCGGGGTTGTCGACCATCCGGCCGACGGCCGGATCCGCAGCGACCCCGGCCATCAGGCCGAGGCCGTCGCTCCACGCGTCGAGCGCATCGTCACGCACGGCCAGCTCGAATGAGGCCTCAGCGTAGCGGCGCGCGGCGACGGATGGGCGGGCCATCAGTTGCGAGCGTCCCCGGTCGGACTGGCCAGGAACTCCTCGACCAGGCGGCGCTGACGCGTGTTCGTCATCGACTCGCCGAGGACGGCCCCGGCTGCGGCGAGCGCCAGGTCGGCCACCTCGGACCGGAGGTCCGCGAGAGCACGCTGCTTCTCCGCCTCGATCTCCGTCGTGGCGCGGGAGCGCAGGCGCTCCAACTCCTCGCGGGTCGCGGCGATATCCGCGTCACGGGTCTCCTGGGCCACCTTCTGAGCGCGGGCCAGGATCTCGTTCGCCTCGCGACGGGCCTCGGCAAGTGCGGCACGCCGCTCCTGCTCCGCGCTCTCACGATCACGACGAGCCTGCTCCGCGTCCTTGAGCCCCCGCTCGATCCGGTCCTTACGGCTCGACAGCATGCCGCTGATCGGCTTGAAGGCGAGCACATAGACGACGAACAGGAAGAACAGGAAGTTCGCGGCCGAGACGATGATCCAGAAGCCGTTGATCACCAGGCCAGGGCCTTCCTCCGCTTGGAGGGCGGCCGCTCCCTGGGCGATCCCACCGGCAATGGCGAACAGGTCCACGGATCTGGGTTCCGGTCCGGCTTACTTGATGAAGATCGTCAGGATGCCGACGACGATCGCGAGGACGCCAAGGCCTTCCGCGAAGGCTGCCAGGATGATTGCGAGGCCACGGATCTGGCCTGCCGCGTCGGGGTTACGCCCGATCGCGCTGCTGGACATGCCGGCGAGGATGCCGATGCCGATGCCGGGTCCGATTACGCCCAGGGCCGCGAGGCCCGCACCGATGTTTTCCATTGCGCCGTTTCCTCCTATGTCCCGGACTCAGCCCGGACGTATTGAGACCTGATGGATGGGGAGTGACCTACTGCGCGAGAGCTGGACTGGGGACGGGTATTGCGCTTGCCACCTCGTCGTGACCGGCGGGGTGTTCCTCCACATGATGACTCTCGATCGCAGCGAGCGTGAACATGAGGGTCAGGACGCTGAAGATCAGGGCCTGGACCGCGTTGAGCAGGACCTCGAGGCTGACGAGCGCGACCGGGATGATCGCGATCGTGAGGGCCGTCATGACGCCCAGCGCCACTTCGCCCCCGAAGATGTTGCCGAAGAGTCGCATGCTCAGGGTCAGGGGCTTGACGAACTCGAGCAGGAGCTCGATGAGGCCGACGAACATGGCGATGACCCCGGCACCGATGCCATTGCGGAACTCGCCGACCGGCAGGAACTTGCCGATGTAGCCGCGGACCCCGAGAGCCCGGAAGCCCTGGATCTCGAAGAACGTGAAGGCAACCAGGGCGAGCCCGATAGTGACGTTGACGTCACTCGTGGGGGCGCGCAGGAATTCGAGTTTGCCGACCGGCGGAATGAGTCCGCTCCAGTTCGAGAACAGGATGTACAGGAAGAAGGCCGCGAAGATCGGCACGAAGCGGGCTGCTTCCTTGCCACCCAGGGAGACCGCGAAGTCGTGCAGCGATTCGTACGCGAATTCGACGAGGTTCTGGGCTCGACCCGGCACCTCGCGCATGCCGCGCGTCGCCAGGATCATCACGGCCAGGATCACGGCGATGACGATCCACTGGGTCAGGATCGAGGAAGTAATGCTGGGGTGGAACTGGACGATGCCCGAGGTCTTGACATCGGGTGCCAGATCCCAGACGACGTGGGGAGCAGGCAGTTCCAGGTTGGCCGCGATCCCGTCCGCCGGGAAGGCGAACGCGTCGCCCGGCTGTCCGCCCTTGGGGAAGGGGGGCACGAACAGGGCGGCGAGGACGTCGAGGACCACGACCGCCACGAGGGCGATCAGGATCTTCCTCCCGTTCGACATGGGGGCGGCCGCGGCGGCCGTCCGCTCGTTGGTCAACGCTCGCTCCACACACAGGAGCGCGGCACCCGCCGCGCTCGTTGAGTTTCGTTGCCGCGCCCCGGCGCGCTCACGTTCGCTTGTCCATTGCCGC
>JBDSJV010000223.1:0-3126 GCA_039917225.1 Candidatus Limnocylindrales bacterium | reverse complement strand
TGCCTCGGGTGCGGAGCCGAATCCCAGGTCTGGGGTCGTGCGGCCGCCGGACGTGTCGCTGTCGCGCTGTGCCTCCGACGCAGCCCCTGCGCATCCAACCACGACGACGAGCGTGGCGATGACGGCGAGAGTGAGTCCGGCTCGGCGGCGGAATCCTGGCTTCGAGTGGGTCATCGGTACGTCGCTCCAGTCACTGCCGGCGGAAGCCGGAGGCGGTTTCACCTGGCCAGAGGACGACCCGGAGTCCCCGCGGGTTCCCCCACCCTCGATCACTAGGGTCGGTACTCCGCGCCCTTGACGGAGGGAGCGACCGTCCGCGCGGGAAGCGCGGTGCCGATCAGCGGCCGATACGACTCCAACCCGCGGGCACGGCAGACCGCCTCCAGCTCGCCCACCAAGCGGACCGGCAGCATGGGATCCGCGAAGATCGCGGTTCCAACCTGGACGGCCACGGCGCCGACGGCGAGGAAGTCGAGGACGTCATCGAGGCTCGTGACGCCGCCAATGGCGATGACAGGAATCCGAACGACCTGGGCGACCTCGTAGACGATCCGCAGGGCGACTGGCTTGATCGCCGGTCCCGAGAGCCCGCCGTAGATGTTGCCGAGCAGGGGCCGCGCTCGATCTGCGGACACGGCGATGCCGGACAGCGTGTTGACCGCCGTCAGGGCATCCGCGCCGGCATCGGCGATCGCGCGAGCGATGGGCCGGACGTCCGCCACGTTCGGTGACAGCTTCACGAGGAGCGGGAGGTCAGTCGCTCGGCGAACGGCCGCGGTGACCCCGGCCGCGGCCTCCGCATCGATTGCGAACTGGAGCCCGCCCTTGCCGACATTCGGGCACGAGATGTTCAGCTCGATGCCGGCAATCCCCGGGATCCCCTCGAGTCGGCGGACGACTTCGACATAGTCACCCACCGATTCGCCGGCCACGTTGACGATGACCGGTACCTTCCAGCCGGCCCACGTAGCGGCGTATTTGTCGATGACGGCGTCGACACCCGGGTTCTGGAGGCCGATCGAATTCAGCATCCCGCCGGGCGTTTCGGCGACCCGCGGTGTCGGGTTGCCGATCCGGGCCTTGAGGGTGGTGCCCTTGCAGCAGATCCCGCCGAGCTCGTTCACGTCGACCACGTCGCTGTACTCGATCCCGTAGCCGAAGGCCCCCGAGGCCACGAGGATCGGGTTGGGCAGGACCAGGCCGCGGCCAAGGTCGACCGACAGGTCAATCGCACCCACGGACGGCGCCGGAGCCGGCGCGCGGCCGGCAGCCTTCATCGACCCCACGAACCTTCCCACTCGATCTCGTCGGAAGCGAAGACCGGACCCTCGCGGCAGACGCGCTGTGGCGTCCCCGAGGTCCCCATCACCACGCATCCGAGACAGGCCCCGACGGCACACCCCATGCGCTGCTCCATGGAGACCTGCAGGAATGCCTTCCGGCGGGCTGCCGGGGATCCCTTCGGTGCGGCCTTCCCGGCGCCACGCTCGCGCCCGAGACTCGCCACACCCATCCGGGTGCGCCGGGTTGCGGCGAGGCGCGCCAGGGCCTGGAGCATCGGCTCCGGACCGCAGGCAAAGGCCTGATCCGCCCAGGACTCGTAGCGCGGAACCAGCTCGGTCACGAAGCCGTGGTGGCCCATCGACCCATCGTCGGTGGCAACGACGTACTCGACCTCATCCGGAAGGAGTGACGTCGGATAGACCTCCCGAGCGCTCGACGCGCCGAACAGGAGCGTCACCTGGCGCCCGTCCCTGATTGCCTCGTCAGCGAGGGCTCGAACGCCGGCCATGCCGAGACCTCCCGCGATCAGGAGCAGATGCTGGCTCCGCGGGTCCACCTCGAACGGCCGTCCAAGCGGGCCGAGCATGTCGATCGTGTCGCCGGGACGGAGGTGAGTGAACCATTCGGTCCCCCGGCCAACCGTGCGGAAGTGGATCGTGATGGTTCCGCTGGCGAGATCGGCCGTGTTGATGGAGAACGGCCGTCGCAGGACCAAGCCCGACAGATCACCGGTCCTGACGTGGACGAACTGGCCGGCCCTCGAACCCGTCGCCAGGGCGGGTGCGTGGTACGTCTGCAGCCACTGGTTGGGCAGGATCTCGCGGGCGTTCAGGAGCTCCGCGCCAACCAGGCGCATCTCAGCGCCGCCGGAGACCGGCCGATCGAATGCCTGGCCGTGGTCCTCCGGCGATCACGCGTCGACTTCGTCGTCGTCTCCGCCCGATTCGTCATCGGGGCTCTCGGAGGCAACACTCGGGTAGGCCTCGGCGACCGCATCAGCCAGGTCGCCGAAGACGTCGGTCGGATCGTAGTAGCGGACGATGTCGTCGGCACTCTCGAGATCGGTCCAGCCGCTGTCGCCCTCCCGGATGACCCGGCCACGGAAGCCGGGCAGTCCGAGCTCGAGGTGCTCGTCCAGATCGTCGACGATGACGACCTGACCGACCTTGCCCATGAGCACCGACGCCGCGTTCTCGAACTGCTCGATCAGCCCGGACTCGGCGCGCTGACTGCGCTCCTGGAAATCGAGGGCCAGGTCGTACAGCGAAGTCGCGGCACTCGTCTCATCGTCGGGAGGCGCGACTTCCGGCTGCCCAGCCGCCCAGCGATCGGCCGCGGCCGCGTACGGATCCGTGCCGTCGATCTGCATGGTGGGCTGCCCATCATCCGGACCGGTCTCGGCTGGTGCGTCGACCCAGACGCTCTCGCGGGCAACCTCGGCGAACGCGGCATAGATATCGGCCGGGTTGTAGAGCTCGACCAGCTCGCCGCCCGTTTCGATGATCTCGGTGTCCGACTGCCACTTGCCGGTTGACTCGTCGTATACCCGGCTGCGACTGCGAAACGTGCCATCGGGCGCGATCGCCAGGTAGTCCGGATCGTCGTCGATCAGGGTCATGCCGCCGATCTCGGTCAGCCGCGAAGCCTGGTCCTTGAGGAATCGCTCCATCTGCTCGCCGGCCCGGACGAGGAAGTCGGACCGCTCGAGGGCCGCCTCTCGCGTGATCTCCGCGAGCAGTTCATTGCGCTTCTGGTCCATCTGCGTCCTCCTACCCGTGGAACTCGAGGTCCGGGCCCATGCGCTCCCGGAGGAACATCGAGTGGTGGCGTTCGAAGATCCAC
>JBDSJV010000222.1:0-3267 GCA_039917225.1 Candidatus Limnocylindrales bacterium | reverse complement strand
GCCCACCCTCTTCCTCGACGGGCTGAACGTCCCATCGCCGAACCAGCTGAAGGACGTGATCGCGTTCACGCTGCTGGTTCTCGTCCTTGTCTTCAGGCCGTCAGGGCTCCTCGGCGAGCGAGTCAGCGGGGGGCAGCGGGCATGACATCCGTACCCGCCCCCCGGACCGCCTCGGCAGCCACAGGTGGGCCAGCTGTCACAGCCACAGCCACCGACTGGCCTTCGGTCGTCCGGATCGGGCTTCTCGGCGGGCTCGTGGCCCTGTACCTCTGCCTTGTCGGGATCGTGGAGGTGTTCCAGCCCCGAGCGTTGGTCGCGAACATCATCACGCTTGGCGAGACGTCGATGGTGCTGGCGGCCGTTGCGCCGGTCTTCCTCGTGCTTCGACGCAAGCAGATCGAACCTCGCAGGGCCGTTGCCGTCGGCGCCCTCGTCGGCGCCATCACGGGAGCATTTCCAGCCGCGCTGGTGATCATTTCGGAGAGCATCAACCTGCGCGCGATGTTCCTCCATGCGTCTCCGATCACCACCGATGTGCTGACCTTCGGTCTCGGCGTGTCGGGCGTGTGGGTCCCGATCGTTGGCCTTGCCGCCGTTGGAGCGCTGACGGGGCTGCTGCTCACGGCGCGAGCCGACATCCAGCGCCCCGTCACGGATGCGCTGATGGCGCTCCTCCTGATTGGCTTGTTCGCTGGCGTGCTCCGACCGCCCCTGCTCGCCAGCACGGTCACGGCGGGCATCGGCCGGCTCCTGCTCGCCGACAATGGCCTGACCATCATCGGCGCGATCTTCACCGTCCTCGTGGTCGTGGGCGGGCGGATCGGCATCCGCCGGTTCGGCATGCGGTCGCGGCTCGACGGCCTCTCGCCCGAGCGAAAGCGGGCTGTCCGGCCCGTGTCGCTGATCGCCCTGATCCTGCTGGTCCTGTGGCTTCCGCACGGCGTGGGCCCGTTCTTCGCCCAGGTCGTGGCCGTGGTGGCGCTGTACGTCTTGATGGGCCTCGGGCTCAACATCACCCTGGGGTTGGCCGGCCTCCTCGATCTCGGCTTCGTCGCGTTCTTCGCGGTCGGCGCCTACACCGTGGGCCTGCTCACCTCGACCGCCGAATACGGGATCGCCCAGTGGCCGTTCTGGGCTGCGGTTCCGTTCGCCGTGATCATCGCCATGATGTTCGGCGCGTTCTTCGGACTCCCGATCCTCGGAATCCGCGGCGACTACCTCGCCATCGCCACCCTCGGGTTTGGGGAGATCATCCGAATTCTCGCCGGCTCAGATCTCATGAAGGGCCTGCTCGGTGGGCCGCGGGGGATCATCAACATCCCGAAGCCGATCGAGGTTGCGCCTGACAGCATGCTGGCAGGACCCGTCCAGATCTACTACATAGCCTTGGTTGCCGCCGTCATCGTGGCCGTCGTGGCTATTCGCCTGCGCGCGTCCCGGCTCGGGCGAGCGTGGATCGCCATCCGGGAAGACGAGGACGTCGCCGAGGCGCTGGGGATCAACCTGGTCCAGACGAAGCTGCTGGCCTACATGATCGGTGCCGCCTTCGCCGGCCTCGGCGGAGCCATCTTCGCCGGACTGCTCGGCTCCATCTTCGCCAGCAGCGTGACGCTGTTCGTGTCGATCAACGTCGCATCGCTGATCATCATCGGCGGGATGGGCAGCATTCCTGGCGTGGTGGTCGGAGCCATCTTCCTGATCGGGGTCCCGGAGCTGTTCCGGGAGTTCTCCGAGTACCGATTCCTGTTCTATGGCGTCGCCCTGATCGCGATGATGCGCTTCCGCCCGGAGGGCCTGCTGCCATCCAAGATCATTCGACGAGACCTGCATGCGATCCACGAGGGCATCGAGCCCAGCGGGCCCGATGAGGAACGGGCTCCGGCCGGGGCAGCGGGGTAGCCGGGATGCCACTCCTGGAAGTCACCCAGGTCACCAAGCGGTTCGGCGGCCTCAGCGCGGTCCGCCAGCTGGACTTCTCCGTGGAACCGGGCGCCATCGTCAGCGTCATCGGGCCCAACGGCGCTGGCAAGACCACGTTCTTCAACTGCATCGCAGGTTTCTACCGTCCCGAGGAGGGCCAGATCGTCTTCGACGGGACGACGATCAAGGGACTGCGGAGAGACCAGATCGCCCATCTCGGTATCTCCCGGACGTACCAGAACATCCGTCTGTTCGCGAACATGACCGCGCTGGAGAACATCATGGTCGGCGAGCACCATCGCCTCCACGGGACGTGGATCGGGGCGGTCCTCAACACGGCGAAGGTGCGCGCCGAGGAAATCGCGAATGCGGAGGAGGCCCGTCGGCTGCTCGAGTTCGTCGGACTGAAAGGCAAGGGCGACGTTCTCGCCGACAAGCTGCCCTACGGCGCCCAGCGCCGGCTCGAGATCGGTCGGGCGCTGGCGAACCAGCCCAAGCTCCTGCTGCTCGACGAACCGACGGCGGGCATGAACCCGGCCGAGACCGGACAGATGACGAACTTCATCCGGTCCCTGCGCGACGAGCTTGGGATCACCATCCTGCTGATCGAGCACCAGATGCGGGTCGTCATGGGGATCTCGGAGCGGATCACCGTGCTCGACTATGGCGAGAAGATCGCGGAAGGTACGGCCCGCGAGATCCAGACCAACGCCAAGGTGATCGAGGCATACCTGGGCAGTGGCGGCGCCGCCGAGGTCCCGGATCTCGCCGATGATCGACGGCCCGAGACCGCTCCGAGCGTGAGCTAATCCAATGGCCATCCTCGCCGTCGAAGACCTGCACACCTACTACGGCAGCATCCACGCTCTCAAGGGCGTTTCCCTGACGGTCGACCAGGGTGAGATCGTGGCCCTGATCGGCGCAAACGGCGCCGGCAAGACCACGACACTCAACTCGATCAGCGGCATCGTCCCGCCACGGTCGGGCCGCGTCCTCCTCGACGGGGAGGACATCACCCGCCTGTCTCCGCACAAGATCGTCATGCGAGGCGTGGTCCAGGTCCCGGAGGGCCGGCGCATGTTCGCCCGCCTGACCGTGGACGAGAACCTCAAGATGGGTGGCTATACCCTCGATCGCCAGGAGGACGTGCGGGCCGGAATCGAGCGCGGCTACGCTATGTTCCCGCGGCTCAAGGAGCGGCGGAGGCAGGTGTCCGGAACGCTGAGCGGCGGTGAGCAGCAGATGCTGGCCATGGCCCGAGCGCTCATGGCGCAGCCCCGGATCCTGCTCCTCGACGAGCCCTCGATGGGGCTCGCGCCGGTGCTCGTCGATTCCATCTTCGAGACG
>JBDSJV010000221.1:0-3540 GCA_039917225.1 Candidatus Limnocylindrales bacterium | reverse complement strand
GGATGATCGTCGCGCGGTCGTGCCCTATCGATGGGGCCTGATCCCCCACTGGGCCGACAGCACCAGGATCGGCAACCGCATGTTCAACGCGCGGGCCGAGACGCTCGCGACATCGCCGGTCTTCCGGGATGCGTTCCGGAAGCGCCGCTGCCTGGTCCCGGTGGACTCGTTCTACGAGTGGCGCCGCGAAGGGTCCATCCGGCAGCCGTTCCGGATCGTCGGCGTCGCTGGTGGGCCGCTGGCGCTCGCGGGCCTGTGGGCCGGCTGGCGGGACCCGGACACGGAGGGGGTCCGCCGGACCTTCACCATCGTGACCACGGCACCGAATGAATTGATGCGAGCCATTTACGACCGGATGCCGGTCATTCTTCCGCCCGAAGCCTGGGATCGATGGCTGGATCCCGGTCTGCCGGACCCCGGGGAGCTTCAGGGCCTGCTCGTCCCGGCTCCAGACGCTGCCCTCGAGGCTTATCCGGTCAGTCGGGCGGTCAACAACGTGCGCAACGACGGCCCAATGCTCATCGATCCGCTGCCGGAACCGGACGGCCCACGCTCCCGCTGATCGGATCGACGGCCAGCGACTGCAAGGTGCTCATCCACGCGTCCGCGGCAGCGTCCCCGGCATCGAGGCGGGAGGCAAAGGCGGCCACGAACCCGGCGAACGTCCCGTCCGAATCTGATACCGGCGCCTGCAGCACGATTGCGGAGTCCGGGAGCGTCAGCCGCCCGACTCCGGCGGCCGCGCCGTGCGCCGTCACGACGACGAGCGGCGCTCCGGCGAATGCCGCTCCATCCGCCAGGGCTGGGAGAAGCTCCGCATCAAGGTCGACGGCGACGACGACCCGTGCGTCCGGCAAGTAGCGCAGGGCGAGGTCGAGATCGGCGCGCTCCAGGGGCCGCGAGGCGGCCCGGAGGACGGCGGCGTGCCCGACACCGGCCTCGGACAGCGCGAGGAGCGTCGAGTCGCCGTCGGCCCCCTCGGGCACGATCCCGACAACCTGGGCTACTGCTTCGAGCGCAACCGCCCGCGTCGCAACAGCCGTCGCAAGGGTCTCGTGCCGTCCGGCCTGCTCAAGGGATCCACAGATGACGATCACCCGAGCAGGGTACCCGACGAGGCTTCCGATGCGCGCCGGCTAGTGCGGTGTTTCGGACGGTCGCGGGGTCTTTGACGGCTCGGGCAAACCCGATGGTGAGCCGGATCCACCGTGGTCGTCCGACGGGCTTGGAGAGGCTCCCCCGTGATCATCGGACCCCTCGGCTGAGGCGCCCGGGGACGCGGTGCTCCCCGTCGTCGATCCGCCCGGCGCCGTTGACGGGCCAGTTTCCCCCGGCTCGAGACTGTCGTCCGGCCCACCGCTCGCGTCGGGCTCGACCGATTCGGAGGGCGATGGGCTGAAGGACGGCTCGACGACCGGGCCCAGATCAGGGGGCGTGGTTGGCTCCACGAGGAGCGACGGGGTCGGCGACGCGTCCCTCGACAGGAACTGGAGCGCTCCGCCGACGCCAAGTGCGGCGACACCCGTGAGCGAAGCCGCCGCCAGGAGGACCACGAGAACGTAGGTGAGAGCGGCGGCTCGGACGCCGGCTGGTCGCCCGGAAGCGTCGACGAAGATCGCCCAGGCTCCACCGACGCTTGCGACGAGCCTCCCGAGGCCAAGTCGCTCGGCAGCGCCTCTGAGCCAGCCGGCGCGCCGTGGCGTCGGCTCCGATGCCAGCGCCGCCATGACACGCCCCGTGAAGTCCACCGTTGGCTGGAGGGAGTCCGAGGGTGTCGAGCGTTCGATTACTTCGGCGGCCGCAGCGACCCGGGCCACCTCGGCGTCTTCGAAGTCGACATCCGCACCGACCAGCTCATCGGGGCGGAAGGATCCCGGTCGCATTGTCATGGCTCGAGCTCCTCGAGATGTCCACGGAGGCGCGCGAGGCCGCGGTGCAGGTGGGTCTTGACGGTCCCAAGCGGTCTCCCGGTGAGCATCGCAATCTCACCCAATGACCGCTCGCCGAAGAAGCGCAGCGCGACGACCTCACGATACGGCTCGGCCAGGCCCGCGACCGCCTGTCGGACCGTGCGATGTCGCTCGCCGCGCAGCGCCAGGCGCTCAGGGTCGGACGCAGCGTCCGCTCGGAGCGTCGTCGTCGGGTCGACGACCTCACCTTGCGGGCCGGCGACGGGCGACACCCACGCGACCGTTCGATGCCGACCGGCCTGCCGGATGGCGAGCCGCACGGCGATCCTCGCCAGCCAGGCCCCGAATGGACCCTCGGCGCGCCATGTCCCGAGGGATCGGTACGCGGTCACGAAAGCCTCCTGGGCGACATCCTCGGCGGCCGTGAGATCACCGAGGACCCGGTAGCACGCTCGAACGACGGCCGGGCCCTCGCGGTCGACCAAAATCCGGAATGCATCCCGGTCTCCATCGAGGACGGACCGGACCACGACGGCGTCATCGACGGGTGCCTGACGATCGCCCAATGACACGAGACTGACGGAACCTCCCTGAGCGTCACCACGACCTCGCGCCTGGCGGGGTCGTGCCAGACCCATGGTGACGCCACCAGGAGGCCGCCACGGTGTGCCATTGGTCACGACTGCTTGAGTCCGGATGATCGATGTCAGTCCCCGTCGGGGTGCTCGACGTGGGTCTCGTGCCCGGCATCGTCGTGCTCGGCCTCGTCATCGTCATCGTCGTTGGCATCGTGCGTCTCGTTGGCGTCGTGCGTCTCGGATGCGTCCTCGTCCGCGTCCGTCGTCACGTCATTGCCAGATTCCGCGACCGAGCCGACGATGGACGCGGCGATCACCTCGGGCGACTCGGACGGTTCGGCTGATTCGGACGGCTCGGGCGTTTCGAGCTCATCGGTGGTGGTGTTCCCGGCGAACCTGTCGGAACCGGTCCCAGCAGAGCTCGCGAGGCCGTTGGCGGCAAAGGCGCCACCCACGATCAGGAACAGGCTGACGACGGCGATGCCCATCGTACGGATCATCTGCAGGCGAACTGAGGTCTCCATGCGGCTGTGTCTCCAACTCTCGTGACGGACGTGGATCGGTCGTTCGTCTTGTCTGAGGCGTGAGCCGGGCCGGAAGTTTCACTCCTCCGGCGGTGGCCCCGAGACCAGGCCCCGGAGCGACGGCCGCCCGACGGCCGTCACCACGACAGCAGCGAGCGTCGCCAGGGCTCCAGCGGCCAGGACCTCGGGAACACCGACGACCTCCGCCGCGGCACCAGCCACGACGTTGCCGATGGGGAGCAGGCCGATCGAGGTCAGCACGTAGAGGCTGTGCACACGGCCCCGGAGCCGCGGGGGAACGCGAACCTGGATCAGCGTGTTGGTGGTCGAGTAGTAGGCCACCTGGCTCGCCCCGAGCACCCCCAGGGCGACCATCGAGACCGGCACGCTCTGTGATGTCGCGAAGACCAGCAACGAGATCGAGATCGAGGCGAGGCCGAGCATGAGGAGGCGGCCGTCACCGCCCATCGGGCGGCTGGACGCCATCGCGAGGGCGCCCGCCAGCGCGCCGACGCCGATCGAACCGGT
>JBDSJV010000220.1:0-8603 GCA_039917225.1 Candidatus Limnocylindrales bacterium | reverse complement strand
TTGGTGCAGATGACCATCACGGTTCCGTGGCGGCGAATCACCTTGCAGTTGTCGCAGCGCGCCTTGATGGAAGCTCTGACTTTCAACGGATCCTCGGTCATTGGGGCTGCCTGGGCAGCCGGACGGTATCTGGCTATTTCAGCCGGTAGGTGATGCGACCCCGTGTCAGGTCGTACGGAGAAAGTTCGACCCGAACGCGATCCCCCGGCAGGATGCGGATGAAGTTCATCCGAAGCTTGCCGGAAATGTGGGCCAGCACGCGGTGGCCGTTCTCGAGCTCGACGGCAAACATCGTATTCGGAAGCGGTTCGAGAACCGTTCCTTCAACCTCGATTGCGTCTCGCTTTGCCACGGGCGGTGCAGGATCCCTTTCTCGCGGCGAGTGCCGGCCCGGCGGGCCGACACACGAACGCGTAGCGTATCAGAAACTGGCCACTCCGGGCAATACGGTAGTCATATCGTCGTCAGGATCTCGGGACCGTGCTCGGTCACGGCGATCGTGTGCTCGAAATGCGCGGCCAGCGAGCCGTCCGCAGTCACGACGGTCCAGTGGTCGGGCAGGAGCTCGACGTCGCTGTTGCCAAGGGTGAACATGGGCTCGATCGCGAGGCACATGCCCGGCTGCAACTCCAGCCCACGGTAGCCGGTCCGGTAGTTCGGGACCTGCGGATCCTCGTGCATGTCAGTCCCGATGCCGTGACCTACGAACTGCCGCACGACTCCAAAGCCAGCACGCTTGCCGACGTCCTCGACCGCGGCCGAGATGTCGCCGACCCGATGCCCGAGTACCGCCGCGGCAATGCCGGCCATCATGGCCAGACGCGTCGCTTCGACGAGTTCCTTCGTGGCGTCATCGACCGGCCCGACGATGAAGGTCCGGGCGGCGTCGCCATGCCAGCCATCGACGATGACTCCGACGTCGACGGACACGAGCTGACCGGAGCGGATCACCCGGTCGCCGGGGATGCCATGCACGACTTCGTGATCGATCGAGATGCAGGTGCTGGCCGGGAACGCCTGAGACCCCTTGCCGTACTTCCCGCCCCCGAGGTAGCCCATGAAGGAAGGCGTCCCTCCCGAGGCGCGGATGTGCTGCTCGGCGAGCCGGTCGAGATAGCCGGTCGAGATGCCCGGCTTGAGCTCCGACTCCACGAGCGCCAGGACCTCGGCGACGACCCGCCCGGCGACCCGCATCTTCTCGATCTCGCGCTTCGACTTGCGTGACACCATGCCCGGATCAGGCCAGTCCGGTGGGCGCGGCGTCGCCGTAGCCGAGCGCCGCAAGGAGTCCGGCCGATACGTCCCGGATCGAGTGTCGACCGTCGACGATCCGGAGCGCCGAGGTGCGCCGGTAGTGCGCCTCGACATCGGACAGATCGTCGAGGGTACCGCTCAGCCGAGCCCGGATCGTTTCCGGCGTGTCGTCGGCGCGCTGGATCAGGGCGGACCCGTCGACGTCGCACCGGCCGGCCACGGCCGGTGGGTGGAGCGTTACGTGGAACAGGTGCCCGTTCGCCTCGCAGACACGCCGGCCGGACAGTCGCTCCACGAGGTCCTCGGCAGGCACGTCGATCAACAAGGCGGCGTTGACGGCTGCATCATGCGCGGCCAGGAACTCGTCGAGCGAAGCGGCCTGGATGGCCGTCCGGGGAAAACCGTCGAGGATCGCGCCATCTTCTGCGTCCGGCTGGCGGAGACGCTCCTCGAGCATGCGGATCGTGACCTCGTCGGGGACGAGTTGCCCTGCATCGATGTAGCTCCGGGCCTCGAGGCCGACCGGCGTCTCCTCGCGGATCGCGCGACGGAACAGATCCCCGGTCGCGATGTGCGGGATCTCGAGGCGGTCCGCAAGCACCGCCGCCTGCGTGCCCTTCCCGGCGCCTGGGGCGCCGAGCAGCACGACGATGATCACCGGATGAAGCCCTCGTAGTTCCTCATCATCAGCTGGGCCTCGATCTGCTTCATCGTCTCGACCACCACCGACACGACGATGAGCAAGCCGGTTCCGCCAAGGGCAAAGCCCTGGAGGGACGGGTCGAGCACGCCTGCCATCACGGGGGCGACGGCGACCGTTCCCAGGAAGAGGGCCCCGGCCAGCGTGATCCGGGACACGACCCGGGCGAGGTAATCCTGCGTCGGCCGACCCGGCCGGATCCCCGGGATGAACCCGCCGTTCTTGCGGAGCTGTTCGGCGGTCTCATCGGGTTTGAAGGTGAACGCGGTGTAGAAGTAGGTGAATCCAATCGTCAGGAGGAAGTACAGCAAGGCGTACTGGGGCGTCGTCGAGGACAGGAACCCGGCGATGGCGGTCGCCACGTCGCGCACGCCCTGGACCGCGGAGTACGAGAAGTACAGGGCAAGCTGGGCCGGGAACTGGAGAATGGAGACGGCGAAGATGATCGGGATGACCCCGGCCAGGTTCACCCGGAGGGGCAGGAACGTCTGCCCGCCCTGGTACATCCTGCGTCCCCGGACGCGACTGGCGTACTGGATGGGGATCCGCCGCTGCCCCTCCTGGATGTAGATGATGACGCCGACGGCCACGATCGCCAGGACCGCGAAGAGCACGATGTCGCGGATCTGGTTGCCCCCGCCGAGCAGGCTGCTGAGGCCCGACGGGGCCTGGCTGACGATGCCGGCGAAAATGATGAAGCTGATGCCGTTGCCGATCCCCTTTTCGGTGATGAGCTCTCCGAGCCACATCAGGATCACTGCGCCAGCCGTCATCGAAACCATCTGGACCCACGACATCGCGTTGCCGAGTCCGAAGCCGCCCAGGATGATGCCGTCCGCGTTCAGTGCGGACAGGATGCCGAAGGCCTGGAGCATGGCCATCGGGATGGTCAGGTAGCGGGTGTACTGGTTGAGCTTCTGGCGACCGTACTCGCCTTCCTTGCTGAGGGCCTGCAGCGATGGGATGACACCCTGCATCAGCTGCATGATGATCGACGCGTTGATGTAGGGGTTCATCGCGAGGCCCACAATGGACAACTGCGACAGACCGCCCCCGGCGAAGAGGTCGATGACCCCGAACGAGGTGTTCCGTTCGAAGAAGGCCGCGAGCTGCTCTCGGTCCACCCCGGGCAGAGGAACCTGGGCAAGCAGGCGATAGACGACCAGGATCCCCAGGACGAACAGCAGCCGGCGCCGAATATCGGGCGCTCGGAAGGCATTGAGCAGGGATTCGAACACGGTCAGGCGTCCGTCGCGTCAGCTTCGGATGCGTCGGCGGAAGATTCGTCCGGCGCGGCCGGGGCCGGGGCCGCCTCGGCCACCGGAAGGTCTGCAGCGGGGTCCGCAGGCTCGTCGCCAGCGAGGCCGAGCGCCGCATATGGCGCGGTCGGAACTTCAAGAATCGAAACGGAGCCGCCCGCCGCCTCGATCTTCGCGCGTGCCGAGGCAGTGATCGCGTCGGCCACGACGAACAGGGCAGCCCGGATCTCACCGTGGCCCAGGATCTTCATGGGCTTGTTCAGGCTCCGGACGAGGCCGGCAGCCCGCAGGATCTCCTGGTTCACGGTCATCGGCGCCGCTGCCTTGGACTTCTTGGCGCCAGGCATCTCGCCCGGCTCGAGGACCCCGCGCTCGATCAGCGCATCAATCGCCCCGATGTTGACGACCTCGTACTCGATCTTGAATGGGTTCTTGAAGCCACGGAGCTTCGGGATACGGACGTGGAGCGGTGTCTGGCCACCCTCGAACCAGGCCGGGATCTTCCCGCCGGCTCGTGCCTTCTGGCCCTTGGTGCCTCGCCCGGCCGTCTTGCCCTGACCGGCTGCGATGCCGCGGCCGACCCGGCGCTTCTTCTTGTGAGAACCCGGCGCAGGCCGGAGATCGTGCAGCTTCATGCCTTCTCCTGGGACTCGGCGGCTCCGAGCTCCTCGACGGATACGAGGAACCGGACCTGGCGGACCATGCCGCGGGTCGCCTCGTTGTCCACGACTTCGACCGTGTCGCCGATCCTGTGCAGGCCCAGGGCCCGGACGGTGGCGCGGTTGCGGGCGATGTGCCCGATCGTGCTCTTGACCTGGGTGATCCGGAGCTTACCGGGCACGGCTCACCTCACCAGCGGGCTGACCCGCGATCCTGCTCCGGAGCGTCACGCCGCGGCGGGCACCGAGCTCCTCGGCCGAATGAAGGCTGCGGAGAGCCTCGAGCGTCGCACGGGTGACATTCACGGGGTTGGTCGATCCGTGGACCTTCGAAAGGATGTCGCGGATCCCCGCCGACTCGACGACCGCGCGGACCGAGCCGCCGGCGACAACGCCGGTTCCCTGCGAGGCAGGCTTGAGCAGGACGCTGCTGGCGGCGTACTCGACCTTGACCTCGTGCGGGATGGTCGTCCCGACCATGGGGATCCGGATCAGGTTCTTCTTGGCGTCCTCGACGCCCTTCCGGATCGCCTCGGGAACTTCGCCCGCCTTGCCGAGTCCGACCCCGACATGACCTGCGCCGTCACCGACGACGATGACCGCGCTGAAGCTGAAGCGTCGACCGCCCTTGACGACCTTCGCCACGCGGTTGATCTGGACGACGCGCTCTTCGAGCGCCAGCTTGTTCGGATCGATTCGTGCCACGTCAGCTCCTTAGAAGTCGAGTCCGGCCGTGCGGGCCGCTTCGGCGAGCGATTTGACGCGCCCGTGATATCGATACCCGGCGCGGTCGAAGACCACACGCTCGACGCCAGCCGACTTCGCGCGCGAGGCGAGAAGCTGGCCGACCGCCGCGGCCTCCTGCGACTTCGTCCCGGTCGAGGAGCGGAGCTCCTTCTCCAGGGACGATGCGGCAGCAAGCGTTCGGCCCGACGTGTCATCGATGACCTGGGCGTAGATGTGATTCATGCTGCGGAACACCGCAAGGCGCGGGCGCTCGGGACCCCCCTCCAGGTGGAGGCGAATCAGTTCGTGGCGCTTGCGGCGTGCGGCGCCGCGGCTGGCGACCTGCGTCATCCCTATCGTCCTCTGATTCCTACTTCTTTCCGCCGACCTTGCCGGCCTTGCCGGCCTTGCGGCGGATTACCTCGCCGACGTATCGCACGCCCTTGCCCTTGTAGGGCTCGGGCTTGCGAGTAGCTCGCACTTTTGCGGCCACCTGTCCGACGAGTTCCTTGTCGATGCCTACGACGGCCAGCCGCGTCGGTGTCTCCACCTCGAAGCTGATGCCGGCGGGCGGGTCGATCTCGATCGTGTGGCTGTAGCCCAGGCTGAGCTGGAGCTTCTGGCCGACCAGGACGGCGCGATAGCCGACACCGGTGATCTCGAGGCCCTTGCGGTACCCCGTCGTCACGCCGACGACCATGTTGTTCACGAGCGATCGAGTCAAACCGTGGAGCTGCTTGTGCATCTTCTGTTCGCTTGGGCGGGCGACGACGATCGTCGCGTCCTCGCGAGACACCAGCATCTCCGGGTGAAGGGTGCGGTTGAGCGTGCCCTTGGGCCCCTTGACCGTGACGTTCGAGCCGTCGATGGTGACATCGACGCCGCTTGGCACGACAACGGGGAGGCGGCCGATACGTGACATCGTCCGCCTACCAGACGAAGGCCAGGACTTCGCCGCCGAGCTGGGCCTTGCGGGCCTGCGCGCCGGTCATGATCCCCTGGCTCGTGCTGACGATGACGATACCCAGTCCACCGAGGACGCGCGGAATGTCGGTCTTGCCCGCGTATACACGCAGGCCGGGCTTGCTGATTCGCTTCAGGCCCGACACGACCGGCACCTTGCCGTCGACGTACTTGAGAGTCATCCGGATAACGGTGCCTGGCCCCGCCTGCTCCTCGGTCCACTCGGCAATGAAGCCCTCGGACTTGAGGATGCGGGCGATTTCCCGCTTGGTCCGCGACGCCGGAACGGCCACCTCGAGATGGCGCGCTCGCGAGGCGTTGCGCACCCGGGTGAGCATGTCGGCGATTGGATCGGAAATGTTCATCGGCTTCCTACCAACTCGACTTTGTGACGCCCGGCAGCTCGCCGACGAGGGCGCGTTCCCGGAAGCAGATGCGGCAAAGGGCGAACCGGCGCATGAATGCCCGCGGCCGTCCGCAGACCGTGCAGCGGTGGTAGCCGCGGACGGGGAACTTCGGGGTTCGCTTCGCCTTTGCGATCATCGATTTCTTGGCCATGGTCTCCTCCCCGCGCCTACGAGGCGAACGGCATGCCGAGCAGTTCCAGCATTCGCCGGGACTCCTCGTCAGTCTTTGCCGTCGTCACGATGGTGATCTCCATTCCGCGGAGACGGTCAACCTTGTCGTAATCGACCTCGGGGAATGCAATCTGCTCCCTGAGCCCGATGGTGTAGTTCCCGCGCCCGTCGAACGACCGACCGGGCACGCCACGGAAGTCCCGGATGCGAGGCAGTGCCAGGAGCGTGAACCGCTCCAGGAAGTCCCACATCCGCTGGCCGCGGAGGGTGACCTTGACGCCGATCGGGTTCCCGGTCCGCACACGGAACTGGGCGATCGAGCGCTTGGCCTTTGTCACGATCGGCTTCTGGCCGGTGACCTGGGCAAGGTCCTTGACGGCCGCATCGACGGCCTTGGCGTTGGTCAGAGCCTCGCCGAGGCCGATGTTCACGACGATCTTCTCGAGTCGTGGCACCTGCATCGGATTGACGTAGTTGAACTGCTTCTGGAGGCCAGGAACGACATCCGCCTGGTAGCGATCCCGGAGGTTGCTGGCGATCATGCCGTCACCTCCAGCGCCTTGCCGCAATGTGAACAGGTTCGGATGCGGTGACCATCTTCGAGGGTCGCGTGTCCGATCCGGGTCGGCTTGTCACAGCTGGGACAGACCACCATGACCTTGGACACGTCGAGGGGCATCGCGATCTCGAGGATGCCGCCCTGCTGGACCTTCGGCACGCGGTCCGTCCGGCCGGCGCTCTGGCGCGGCTTGGTATGTCGCTTGGCGATGTTGAGACCTTCGACGACGACGGTCGTGCCGCTCGTGTTGGTGCCACGACGGAACGGCACGCGGAGTGCCGAGGCGCTGGCCGTGCGGCGGATCACCCGCTCCACCTTGCCACGCTTTCCAAGGTCCTTGCCGGCGATGACGACGACCAGGTCGCCTCGACGGATCTCGGGGACCCTGGTCGGGCGGCCATGCTCGTAGACCCGGGCCATCACAGCACCTCCGGGGCGAGCGAGACGATCTTCATGTAATTGCGGTCTCGCAGTTCACGGGCAACCGGTCCGAAGATGCGCGTCCCTCGGGGATTGCCCTGGTTGTTGATGAGGACGGCGGCATTCTCGTCAAAGCGGATGTAGCTGCCGTCGGGACGTCCGTATTCCTTGGCCGTTCGGACGATCACGGCTCGAACGACATCGCCCTTCTTGACGGCTGCGTTCGGGATCGCCTGCTTGACGCTGGCGATGATCACGTCACCGACACCGGCCGTGGTCTTGAGGGAACGACCCATCACCCGGATGCACTGGATGGTGCGGGCGCCCGTGTTGTCGGCGCACTTCAGGCGCGACTGTGGCTGGATCACGCCTCCTCCCCGGCCGAGCCTGCGGCCTCGGCGTCGGTATCGGCAGCGGTGGCGTCGGCGTCGGTATCGGCAGCGTCGCCCTTGGCGGCCTCGTGGCGGACCCGGCCTGGATGTGCCGCCCCATGAATCGCTTCGGAGACCTCGGCCTCATCGGCGACCATGTCCGCGGTCGTGCCGTGGTCACCGGCCCTCTGAACGACACTCACGAGGCGCCACCGCTTCGTGGCCGAGAGGGGCCGAGACTCCTCGATCAGAACGGTGTCACCGACGTGGGCACTGTTCGTCTCGTCGTGAGCCTTGAACTTGGATGTGAGGCGGATGACGCGCTTGTAGAGCCGGTGCTGCGCCAGGCGCTCAACGGACACGACGATCGTCTTGTCCATCTTGTCGCTGACAACGCGACCCGTCTTGGTCTTGCGCTGGCCTCGTTCGGGAGTCACTGGTGTTTGCATGGTCGAATTCCTCACGCCGACTTGCTGGTGGCCGTAGCCGCCCGCGGGGTGAGCCGCTCACGCTGGACCGTCAGGATCCGGGCAATCCGGCGTCGGGTCTGCGGAATCGTGCTCGTGTCATTCAGCTGTCGGGTGGACAGTGCGAACCGGGCGCTCCAGAGGTCCTGCTTCGCATCGCGAAGCGCCTGCTCGAGCTCGGAGTCGGACAGCTCACGGACTTTTCCGATGTCAGTCATCGGTTCCCTCCGTCACTGCGATCTCCTTGACGATGACGCGCGTCGCCACGGGAAGCTTGTGGCTCGCGAGACGCATGGCCTCTGTGGCCTCCTCGCGGCCGACCCCGGCCATCTCGAAGAGGATCCGCCCAGGCTTCACGACCGCGACCCAACGGTCGGGCGCGCCCTTGCCCGAACCCATCCGGGTCTCGGCTGGCTTCTTGGTCACTGGCTTGTCAGGGAAGACCCGAATCCAGATCTTGCCACCGCGCTTGACCGAACGGGTCATGGCGCGCCGGGCCGCCTCGATCTGGCGGCTCGTGATCCAGGCGGGTTCCAGCGTGGCCAGCCCGTACTCACCGAAGGCGACATAGTGGCCGCCCTTGGCCTGTCCGGACATGCGACCGCGCATGACCTTGCGGTGCTTGACGCGCTTCGGAAGGAGCATTG